>CANRFK010000011.1 GCA_947629875.1 uncultured Clostridia bacterium | reverse complement strand
TTTTTGTGCCCCACCCCCCTACCCCCCTCCCGTGGAGGGGGCAAGATGCAGCGCCGCGGGGTTTTTGTGCCCCACCCCCCTACCCCCCTCCCGTGGAGGGGGCAAGATACAGAGCCGCGGGGCAAGGTTTTTGTGCCCCACCCCCCTACCCCCCTCCCGTGGAGGGGGCAAGATGCAGCGCCGCGGGGTTTTTGTGCCCCACCCCCCTACCCCCCTCCCATGGAGGGGGCAAGATACAGAGCGGCGGGGGCGGGTGGGACGAAAAGGTTTGGGAGCGCAAGATACCGAGGGGCAGCGCGGGTTATTATTTTTAATATTTTATATTGAAGTAGTCGAGGTAGAGTTTGAATTTGTCCTGCGCGGAGAGACAGGTATCGCGGAGGTAGCCGCGCTCCACCGGCCACTCCTTTAAGCCGCGGTAGTAAAAAAGTTTCAGGTTTTCATCGATGATGAAGGGCACAATGCCGAATTTTAAGCACTCCTTGAAGAGAATGAGCCGCCCCACCCTGCCATTGCCATCCTGAAAGGGATGGATGCACTCAAAGCGGTAGTGAAAGTCCAATAAATCGTCGAACGTCACGGCGGTCTGCGCGTTGTAGGCGCAGAGCAACGCCTTCATCCGCTCCCCCACCTCCTCGGGGCGCGCCGTGTACATATCCCCCACCGTGTTGGGGAGTTTTTTATAGTCGCCAACCGCGAACCACGATTGCCGCGCATCCGTGGTGCCGCTCTTCAAGTTGCGGTGCAGGGTTTTGATGAACGCCTCGGTGAGGGGGCGTTTGGCGTGTTCGATGATGAGGTCGATGCACTTGAAATGGTTGGAGGTCTCCACGATATCATCCACCCGCACGGCGCCGCCTTCAAGGCCGACGGTGTTCGTCTCGAAAATATACCGCGTTTGGTCGTGGGTCAGGCGGCTGCCCTCGATGTGATTGGAGTTGTAGGTGAGCTCGATCTGCACTTTGTGATAGATGCCGCCCGAAAGTTTGGCGTTCTTCTCGGCGGTGAGAACTTGTAATAAGGTGGTAGGCACGACCGATTTTTTATTGATGCGGTCGGGCTTTTGCGCGTCCTCGGGGATATTCCACGTTTTGCCCGTGAGGAACGCGCCGCCGATTTTGCCGAGCGCACAGTAATTGCGCACGCTCCGCTCGGAAATGTGCCATTTTTTTGCCGTTTGGGCTACGGATAGATACTTCATGATGCCCTCCTACACGCAGTATAACACTTTATCGGCAAAAAAGCAAGGAGATTTATGTGGAAGAAAGAATTTTTTTGCCGATACGGGAAATAAGGGACGGGTTTTTGCGCTAAAATGCTTGACAAACCCTATTTAATAGGGTACAATTAAAGCGTACAAAGGAGAAAACGATGACACGGACGTTTATCGAATTGCCGCTGTTTCAGGCAAAGTGGAAAGATTTGGGGCTGGACGATGCAGATTTAAGACGGTTGCAGGAGGAACTTCTCGCCGATCCCAAGGTGGGCGCAGTAATGCGCGGCACGGGCGGCGTAAGAAAAATGCGCTTCGCCTTCGAGGATCGTGGCAAGAGCGGAAGCGCACGCGTGATATACGTCGATTTTGAAGTGTACGAAAAGATATACCTCATTACGGCATATCCTAAAAATGAAAAAGAGAATTTGACGAACCAAGAGCGGAACGAAATTCATAGGCTCATTGACATATTAAAGGCGCAGTTGGAAGAAAATGACAAGGAGGGAAAGAGATGAGCGTTGCGGATGATATTAAACTCGGATTGGAGCAGGCAATCGAATACGAACGGGGCACGGGGAGAGCGAGAACGACGACTTTATCCATTTCCCCCGTTGCAAATTTCAGTTCGGTGGAAATCAAGGCGATCCGCCATAGCACGGGCTTGACGCAGGCCTCTTTTGCAAAATATATGGGCGTGTGCGTGAAAACCGTGGAGGCCTGGGAAGCGGGGAAAAATAAGCCAGACGGCTCCGCGCGCAGACTGCTCGCGATCACCCGCTCCGACCCCGATTTTCCCGTAAAATCGGGAATTGTAACGAAATAATATGGTGCGCCGCGGCGAGAAACGCCGCGGCGCTGAATTTTTGTGCCCCACCCCCCTACCCCCCTCCCATGGAGGGGGCAAGATGCAGCGCCGCGGCGCAGGGTTTTGTGCCCCACCCCCCTACCCCCCTCCCGTGGAGGGGGCAAGATGCAGAGCCGCGGCGCAGGGTTTTGTGCCCCACCCCCCTACCCCCCTCCCATGGAGGGGGCAAGATACACTCGGCTACGCCTCGGTATGAGGAGAATTGAGCCGCGGCGCTGAATTTTTGTGCCCCACCCCCCTACCCCCCTCCCATGGAGGGGGCAAGTAAGGAAAGCTCCCGCGGAGGGGGCAAGATGCAGAGGCGCGGGGTGAGTTTTTTGTGCCCCACCCCCCTACCCCCCTCCCGTGGAGGGGGCAAGAAAAGGAAAGCTCCCGTGGGGGGGCAAGAAAAGGAAGGCTCCCGAGGAGGAGGCAGGGTTGGGGTGGGGACGGCAAAAAAAGACTTCCCGAAAGGGAAGCCTTTTTTTGGTTTGTGTTGCGTTCGGCCTTATGAGGAAGGTCGGCAACTGGTGCGTCGATTAGTCGGCAATATACGTTACCACAACGGATTCCATACGGTACTGCCCACTATCACCCAATGTGAATTTTACCGAATTTGCAGAGCCGGTCCAGGAGCCTTTGTAGGTCGAAGGTGTGGTATATTTTCCCGAGTCTACCGTAACTGAACAGACCGCCTTGTTGCCGTTCTTATCAACAATCGTAACTTCGATCTCCGTAATCGAGTAACCCGCATCCGCCGTAAACGTTATCGTGTTTTTAGCGTAGCATCTATACCCATCAGAAGAAACAACAGGAGGATTTATCCCATCACTTTGAGCGGCGGTAATTGTAATGAAATCGACCTTACCCGGATTCTTTGAACCCTTATAAGTGAACGTTGCAGTAAGTTTCTCTTTGATGTCGCCCGTTACCTCGGCGCCGCACTTGGAGCATTTTCCGCCTTCGCCCTCTTTATCGTGCTCCTCCTGCTTTTTCTCGGTGTGGCAGTTATCGCACGTTGCCGTATGATGCAAGCCGTCGCCGTCATCTTGCCAATCCGTAAAGGAATGCTCAAGCGCGTCAAGAACATGCTGGTAGAAAACCTCATCTTCGTCGGTCGGGTTTTCGCCCTTGCTGAACATTCTCTGGCACTCATCGCAAGTCCAATAGTCCGCAAGACCGGTCTTTTCGCATTCTGCGGGCGTTCCGGTGGTCTTCGTCAACTGTGCGTGCGTGCAAGGCGCTTCGGTGGACTTGTAGGAAACGGTGATTTGCGTCAGATCAATACGCCCACCGGTCGACCCGTCCGCTTTTCCGGCTTTGAATGTAACCGTGTAAACCGGATCGGTCGCCGTCCATGTTTTACTTTGGTCGGCAAGATTTGTGGTATTGTAAAGAAGCGTGCAAGACTTTTCTGTTGTGAACGCGAACACAATCTTTGTGATCTGATAGCCTTCCGGAACGCTGACGGTAATGGTATTGCCGTTGTACACTCTGACTTCGCCCGAACTCCAAGCCACAGGGTTGTTGCTGGTGTTCGTGCCCGCCGAAAAGACAACGTTGACATCCTTAACTTTGTTTTCTTGGCGCTTCGCTGTCGTCAAATCTTCACTGGCGGCGTAGCCCCTGTTGTCGCTCTTCCATGTAGCCGTCTCATCATAGTAGGTTACGGGCTTCTTCACCGTGATCGTGATGGTGTCCGTTTTCGGGGTGTTGTTGACGGAAACGGTGACTTTGAGGGTGATCGTCTGATCCGCACCTTCGGGCAGTTTGTTGATGTAGAGTTTGTTTTCCGAAATCGAGACATACTCGTTCGGCTCGCCCTCGACCGTCCACGTGACCGTTGCTTCGTATTGCGTTACGGTAGCGCTCGTTTGGGGAAGCTGCACGCCTTCCGCATTCACTTCGCTGTATTCCGCACCCTTGAAGCTATCGTAATCGAGGGAATCAAGGGCGGCCTGCGCTTTTTCGTCATCGGACTGAGGCGCCGCGGAAATGGTGACGGTGACCTCTTTGGTCTTGGAGACAGCGGGCTTGGAATCCTTGTAGGTTGCGGTGAGGACGAGAGTGACCGTCTTCCCTTCGGCGGGAAGCGCCGTCACCGTGATCTTACCATCTGCCAACTCAATGCCTTCGGGGAAGGTGTTGTCGGCCTTCAAAGCCCACGAGAAGATGACGTTTTCGTCTTCGGAAGTCGGAAGATCTTTATCTTCCGGCGCCGTAATGGAGACACCCGTCACTTTGGCAAGTTCGGCGTCGATCGCCGCCTGCATTTCGGCTTCGGTGAGCTTGGCTCCGACGAGCTCGGTGATAATGGGGTTGGTGCCCGAGGGATCGGTCGCACCGGTCTTATAGGTGATCTGAATGGTGCCGTTATGGTTCTTGATAAACCCGAGGATGACGACCTTGTCGCCAACTTTCAAGGGGCTTTCCGAGGGACGCGGTTGAGGATCCATTACCCCGCCCCAGTTGATGCTGTACACCAAAACGGTATCGCTTGAGCCGGCGGTGTCCGCAATCTTAACATTGCTCAAACCATAATTTCCGACCTTGCCGACATCGGTTACATACCCTTCGATGTAAACTTTCTTGCCGTCGCCATAATAGTTACCGCTTGCAAGTTGCATCGCTCTCACGTCTGCCACGGTGAAGGGATTGCTCTCGGTGCCCTGTTCCACGGTGCCCTCGGGATAGACCGTAATGGTGAAGAACTTGGATACGGTGGTATCCGTGCCGATGGTGACCGTGACGGTGAGCTTTACCTCAACGGGATCGGGCCCGGCGGGAGCGGTTTGATAGTGGAGTGTGTTCTCGGTGAGCGTGAGGTTGTTCTCATTCTCCAACTTCCACGCAATGGTTGCGCCGCACTGCGTTGCAAGGGTAGACGTGGTGGGAAGAACGACATCTTCGGTGTTGCTGTAGAACTCCAGCGTGGTGAAGGTGATCGCGTTCAATACGTCATTCGCCTTGTCCTCATCAGAGAGCTCTGCTTTCGTCCACTTGGAGAGCTGCGGGTGCTGGCTCTTATCCTGCGAAGCATAGAGCGCAGCCATGCCATTGAACTTTTCAAGGAAGCCGCCGACCTCAACGTAGTCGTCTTTATGGAGCGGATTGACCTCCTGGTTGTTCGGATTGGTCATGAGCTCATCATCCCAGTAGAGCTGGGAAAGCTGCATCGTCACCGAGCCGCCCTTCGTCGAGGAGATCTTGACGTTCTTCAAACCGACATGCGTGCCGTTATTGATGTTTGCCCCACCAATATCGGTGACATAGCCCTTGAAATACAGGCGCGTGTTGCCTTGATAATACGTACCATCCGCAAGAGCCTGCACCAGCGCGATTGCGTCTTCGACGGTGTAAGGATTTTCTGCCGTGCCGGCGCCGACAAAGGTATAGCTGGGCTTGATGGTGATCGTGACATCCTTGGAGACGATCTCTTTGTTGACCGTAACCGTAACCTTGAGGGTGACCTGCGTTTCGGCGGTGGGAAGAGAGGAAATCGTCAACACGTTGTCTTCAATGGAGACAAGGGAGGTTTGATCCTTCACAGACCATACGACGGTTGCATTGTACTGCTTGGAAGTGGGAAGCGCAATGCCCTCATCGCCGGTCGTTTCGCTGAACGAAGTTTGGGTGAGCGTGAGCGAATTGAGAACCTCGTTGGCGCGGGTCTCGTCGGTTGCCTCGACCAAGGTGCCGAAGTGGGCGACCCACTGGCTTACGCCCTCTGTATCAGCTTTGGGCGTGTAGACATCGGTTCCTTCGCCCTTTTCGGCGATACGGCCGATGTAGTTGCCGCTCATCGACGTGTTGCTGCTGAAATTGCCGAAGTAATAGAGGTCGGTGGTTTCATCCTCTGTATCGCCGCCCTTGTTGTATCTGGATTCGAACACGAAGTTCCGGATGCCCTCGATCCATCTCCAATACTTGCCTTCGGTCTGCGTATCGTTCATGTTGATATCGACGGTATTCGCCTTGCCGTTTGCAGCCGGAGCAAATTCGAGATACTTGCCGTTTATCTGAATGGTGTACTGGTTGGCTTCGCCATTCTGCTTGATGACGAAATCTGCCGCCTGGGAGATATCGAGCGTCGTTGCAAAGTAGTAGCCATCCATGGCGCCCGTTGCGTAGTAGGTCGCCTTCTTGTTGCCGCTGTACATCGCAAGTTGGTAGGTGCCCGACTTCGGCGCGGTGAGCGCGGAGAAGGTCTTGTTGGGCATAGCGGTAACCTTGACGTTGAAGAAGATCTCGTCGGAGGTGGTGCCGTTCAACGTGACCTTTGCGTACAACTTGAGCGCGGTGTCCTGCATGGGAAGATAATCGATGACGAGCTTGGTGCCCTCGATGTGCGCCCATTCGGGTGCGGGGGCATCTTCTTTGCCGAGCTGCCAAGTGACGGTTGCGCCGAACGTTTCCACCTTGGGAAGATCGTATTCGCCCGCAGACGTGATGGTATCGATCCTCGAATTGTTGAGGGCGGATGCGACTTCGTCGACGATATCCTGATCGGTCGCCTGCCAGGAACGGATGGTGAAGACGCTCTGCGCCACCACTTTGCCTCCGATCGTGTAGTTGACTTCGATGAGGCAGGTCTTATCCGTGGCCTGCGGGGTGACGGAGATCTTGCCGTCCGTGCCGACGACAACGGGCGCGCCCTCGACGACCTTCTTCGCCAATCTGTAAGAGACGGTGACGCCTTCGGCGTTCGCGATGTTCGCCGTGGGCATCTGGACGTTCTCTTTCGCCTTTGTGATGAGGCCGCTGAAGTTCTCCTCGACTGCCGCCTGAACCGCAGCGTACGCCGCCTTCAACTTGGCGCCGTCGTTCGTGCCCTGCGCGTCTACCACGGTGATATCGTCCGCCGTGCGAGGCTGGATGCGGAAGGACTTGGGGTTGAACTCGCCCTTCGAGTTGTTGTAACCGAGAATACCCGTGATGTTGATGAAGGTACCATCATGCAAGGTGGCGAATTTGGCCTTGAGGGCGGTCATCGCGTCGTCATCGGTCGTCACATAGGTGGAGGTGTAGACGTAGAGGGTCCTATCGCCGTACGTCAGGGCGAAGGACATGTTGCCCTTGGCGTCCGGCTCCTCGGGCTCTCCGCTTACCTTCCAACCCGAGAGCGAGACGAGACGGCTCATCTGCCATCTTGCGCTATCGGTGGCCGCGATGGCTTCGTTATCGAAGGCGCGGATGTGCTCGTTGATATCGATGGCGGGTTTGTCGTCGAATACCGCCGTGCCATCCTCGTAGCCGTTGCTCTCCCAGAGGCCGTTGTAGTTCTTGGCGATATCGCCGCTGAACGTGAAGTGCGCGCCGGGCTTGACCTTGGCAACATCTTCGGCGGACTCGAGCGCGGCCTGCCAAATGTAGTAGCCGGAGCAGAAGTCGCTATCCACAGCGTAGAAGCTCGCCATGGGACCGTACTGCTCGCTGTTCTTGGCTTCGTACACGTGGACGACGTAGCCCTCGAACTCGATGGGGAAGCCGGCCTCGGAGTACAATTTATTGACAAGTTGACGGTGATCGAGATCGGGCGAAACGGAGATCTCGTAATCCTTGCTCGCCGTGGGCGTAGGATCGCCTTCGCCGTAAGCGAACGTCGCCGTGAGCTTTACCTTTACAAGATCGTCGCCGGGCTTGGGGTGCGCCGTCTGGGTGCCGTCGGCGTTCGTGATCACTTCGAGGTACTCGGTATCCTTCGAAGCCCACGTGATCTTGGCCGTCTTGCCCTGCACGGTGTAAGACGAATCGAGCGCGAAGTCCTCTTTCTGCGCCGTCTTGCGCTGCGGGAAGGATTCGGAGTCGTAATCGTCGTTGCCGTAGCGCTTCATGAACGTGAACACGTTGAGTTCATCCACGCGAACGGTGAAATCCTTGCTCGCTTTGCCCGAAGAGATGGTCAGCGTGACGGAGGTTACCGTGTCCTGCAACGTAACTTTGGCATCGTACGCGTCCGCCGTGCCCTCTTCGATGGTGATGGCAGCATTGTCAGACTTCCACTTTACTTTCACGCCGTCGTTGATGCCGATCTTCTTGGGCAGGGTGAAATCGTTATCAACGAGCGTATTATCCTGCGGGAGCAGGTACGCGTTGATGGCGTCTTTCGCCGACTGGCCGCCGCCGCAGGCGACCAGACCCAGCATAAAGGTCAGCGCAAACAATACCGACATGAGCGTAATCGCCAGTCTTCTTGCTTTACTCATAGTTTATCTCCTTTCTTTTATTTTTTACAGAATATAGATTTGGTCGTAGTCCACGACGGTGAGCTCATCCGAGCCATCCGTGAACCGATAGCAACCCTTGATCCAGACCGTACCGCCCTCTTCGATCTCATCGTTGTAGTCCTCGGGCACCACCACGTGGAATGTGAAAGTCCCCGCTTTGTCGTTTCTGTTGGTGGCAGTCCCCGTGAAGGTGAGGTTGGAGCCGTCCCTTGTTACCGTGCCGACCGTGACGGGGCCATAGTTGTTGGCGCCGCCCTGTTCGTTGGTGAAGTACTCGTTCGTGGGGTCGAACATGAGATAGTACGACGACTGGATGCGCCACGTGTGCTCGGACTCCTCGCCTTCCCTCTTGTAGTCGTTATCGTAGTTGAGGCCGGCGATCTGCCAATTTCCGCTGAACTTCTGCAAGGTGCCGACGATGTGGTACAGGCCGCCCACCTGCAATTTGCCGTCCGCGGAAACGTACCCCGCATACGCAGTGAACTTATAGACCTGCTTCGTCTCTTCATCGTACTGCGCGATGGTGTACGTGACGCCCGACTTATTTAACTTCTCCAACACGTAGGCGTGCAGGTGCACCTTCATGTTCTCCGCGTATTTTTCGGGATGTTCCGAGAAATCTCGCAGGGACATCTGCTGCACGGAGGTATCGAAGAGCGGATCCTCGAGATCGGGGTTGTGCAGGTGCAGCTTTTTCTCCTTTGCGAACGTCTCCGCCCTCTGGAAATAGCTGTAGTAGGCGTTATCCGCATTCTCCTTGTTGAGAGAATAGCCGTTCTCCACGAGTTCGAGGTTGAGGCACTTGAAATCGGCATTGTCCGTCTTATACCATACGTAGCAGAGAGACCTGCCGCCCTGCGTATCCTTTTCGGGGATGCCGCCGGTGGCGGATTCGAGCACGATCTTCGTTGCGCTCTTGAGCTGCGTATCGGTGAAGATGCTCGCCGCCTTGCCCCACTTTTCCACGCCGCCCGTGCTCTCGGGCGTATCGACGCCCTGATAGCGGACACGAACTGTTCCGCCGCCGCCCGCTTCGCTCAATCTGAAAGCGGTCGTATCGCCATCGGTGGTGCCGCTGATCAGCGACACTTCCTCGATGCCGTCGTCACTCTCCAACACCTTGCCCTCGAAGCTCTTGGTGAGCTTCAAGGTCTTGGTGATGGCGTCGTAATGGTCGGATTTTTTGCCGCATGCCGTTACTACACAGCTGACGGAAAGCACCGCTATGGCACAGAGTGCCAACACTGTTTTCAAAGATTTTTTCATGGTTTTTCCCAAATCGAATTACTTGCCGCCGCAATTCTTGTAGGCATCCGCAAGCGCTTGTGCCGCAGGCTTCTGCCCGAGCAGAACGTACTGCACGACGCTCGTCATCTGGTCGCGCGCCACGGAGGAACCGACAAACGCGGGAGATGTGAAGAAGCAATCGTTGAGCTCGTTCGCGACATTGACTGCCTTGGAGGCGACGAGATCGGCGCCGTTCAGCGAATTGCCGTCTTCATCCTTGCCATCAAGGAAGAGCTGGAAGTCCTCATTATCGTTGACGTCTCTGCGCATCGGGTTGTAGCCGCTGACGCGGGAGAATTTGACCTGAAACTCGACGTCGAGCAATTCCTTGATGAACTGGAAGGTCATGATCTCCTTCTCTTTGGTGTTCTTCACCTTGTGGCCGCCGCGAAGCATGACGAGGGAAGGCCCCTGGCTGATGCAGGCGCCGTTGCCGTCGGTCGTGGGGATACGGGCGACTTGCGTCTCGTAGACCTGACCTGCCTGGTTGTTCGCGCCGCCCGAGGAACCGATGCAGAATACGAGACCGCCATTCTCGGCGCCCTTTACGAAGAGCGCGCTCGTGTAGGAGCCGTTGTAGATCTGCTGGGTAGTGATATAGCCCTCTTCGTAATAATTATGGAGCTCGGTGAGCCAAGCGGCCGCGTCATCATTGTTGAACAGATAGTGATTGTTCGCATCCGCGGAGGTATAACCGAAGCCGAGCTGCTCGGACATCGTGATGAACCAGTTCGCCTCGCTGTCGTAGCCGAGAGGCGTACATGTATCCCACTTATTATGCGCCTTCTCGCAGATCCTCCAAAGGTCGTCCCACGTTTCGGGCACGGTCTCATCAAGGTCGTCGAGCGCCTCCTGGTAGTAGTAGAGGACCTCGGTAGACCGCACGAAGGGAAGCATGAGGAGGGAAGCTTCCTCGAAACCATACTGGGTAGCGCCCGTGAAGTTCCTCGCGTAGCACTCTTCCAGGAACTGCGGAATGAACTGCTCCACATCCTCCTCGGTGAAGCCGATGCGGTCGATGGTCTTCTTCTCACCGTCCGCCTCATAGGTGTAGCTTTCGGCGTTCGTGAGATATTCGTTCAAATCAACCACGGTGTCGGCGGATTCGATATACTGCGCGACATGGTCGGCATAGCAGTATGCAAGATCGGGCTGGAGACCTGCCTGCAGATCCGAACGCACCTTGCTCAAAACTTCGCCGTACCCGCCGACCGGCTGGTGATCGACTTTCCAGCCGGGGTACTTTGCCTCAAAATTTTCGATCGCCTTCGCGGTCGTGGGGGTCAGGTTCTTGCCTTGCGACGAGTAGAAAATGATGGTGTGATCATAATCTGTCCCTCCGCCGCACGCAGCAAACGCAACGCAACCCGACACCGCGATACAACATGCCAACGCAACTGTTAAAAACTTCTTCATCTCTTTCTCCTTTTTTTATTTTATCTTCACCGTACCGTCGGGATACGGGGAAAATCCATGGTATGAACCCCTTCTGCGTTCCCCCTTGGGCGCCCGCCCGATACAGCGGGCAGCCTTTTGATGGGGATTTTCTTCCGCTCAAAGCGAGGGGTTTTCTCGCACTTTCAGCGGGGTTTTGCTCTGCCCCTCCCCTCTGCGTTCCCCCTTGGGCGCCCGCCCGATACAGCGGGCAGCCTTTTGATGGGGATTTTCTTCCGCTCAAAGCGAGGGGTTTTCTCGCACTTTCAGCGGGGTTTTGCTCTGCCCCTCCCCCACGAACGCGAGGCGTTCTCTCCCCCAAAAGCGGGGAATGGGGTTGGAAATCTCTCTGCAAGCGCCCTTCGGCATCAACCCTTCGTGCCGCTCTTGGAGACGCCGCGCATGATGTAACGCCGGCAGAATATAAACAGGATGAGCAACGGCAAGCTGACCATGCAGACCGCCGCCATTTTGAGGGAATCGAGCGCCTGTCCGCCGAAGAAATTGTTGTACATCGTCCAGTTCGCGCCCCAAGGGCTCGTGACCTGTTTTGTATCGACGAAACCGCCCGTCACCCAGTTGGTAATCATCTGCCAAGGCTCCGTGTTGACGAGGCGCGGCCAGATGTAGCTGTTCCACGTGCCGATAAAGCGCAACAGCGTTATGGAGATCAGGGTGGGCGCGGTGAGCGGGATCATGACCTTGATGAGGTACCCGAGATCGCTCAGCCCATCCACCTTCGCCGCCTGATACAGCGAGTTGGGGATCTGCATAAAGTTGTTCCGCAAGAGGTAGATATAGTACACGCTGACGAGGAAGGGCAGGATGAGCACGACATACGAATCGTTCATGCCCCCCTTTGCGACCGTGATGTAGTTGGAGATCGTGAACAGTTCGCCGGGGATCATCATCGTTGCGATCATGAGGGCGAACAGGATGTTTTTGCCCTTGAACTCCATCCGCGCGAAGGCATACGCCGTGATGACGATGATCACGAGCCCCAACAGGGTGGACAAGAGCCCGACCACGATCGTGTTGAGAAGGATCTGCTGGAACGTCGCGGCGGAACCGGAGCCCGCCACCGTCTGATGGAAGATCATCCAATAGTTCTTCCACTGAAATTCATGCGGGAAGAACGTGGGCACCGACTGGCGGAATTCGAATTCCGTCTTGAACGAGGAGATGATCATCCAGTAGAACGGAAGGAAGGCGAGCACGGCGCACACCGTGAGGAACAGGTAGACGAGAACGTTCTTTGTGATGTGCTTGGCCTTATCCGCACGCTGCATCTTCTTCGCGTCGAACCCCGAACTGCCCGCGGAGAGATCCCACGCGCCGACTTTCGCCGCGGGAGACCTTCTCTCCCGCACCATGCGGCAAAGTTTTACGGTCAGGAAAATGATTGCAATGATACCCGCGATGACCAGAATGACCATCAGGGCGACCACCCAGTCTGCGGCGGTGGAACTCAATAATAAATTCGTCATCCCCTCTCCTCCTTATCTGTATGTGGTCCGTTTCTTGGTGATCTTGTTGTTGAAGAACGTGATGATCATGATGATGATGAAGAGGAGCAGCGAACCCGCATACGCGTAACCCGTCTGCCCGAGTTCGATGTAGTTGTACAGGTAGCCGACCATCGTGCCCATATCGTAATCCTGCCCCATCGTTGTGCCGAACAGACCGATGATCGCCGAGTACTGCTTCATGCCGCCCATGATGCCCGTCACAAGCAAATAGCTTATCTGCGGCATGATCATAGGCGCCGTGATCTTCCACAGCGTCGTCCACCGGCTCGCACCATCCACCTTGGCGGCATCGTAATACTGCTTGTTGATGGACTGCATCGCGCTGAACAAAATGAGGATCTTGAAGGGCAGCCCCGACCAGACTTCGTAGATGATCGTGACGATATATTTTGCCCATGGGATACTCAAACTGCCGAGCTGCCAGTGCGGTGAAGTGAGCCCCACCCAGTCGATGGGCTTGATGCCGAACCAGCCGAGAACAATGTTGACCAAGCCGACCGTTTCGGTGTTATTTGAGGTACCGATAATTTTGAAGAAAGTAGCAAACACGGCGCCCATCGCGAGCGCGTTGGTAAGATAAGGCAGGAAGAGAATGGTTTGATAAGCCTTCTGGATCCGCTTGATGGAATTGAGCGCAACACTGATGAGAAGCGCGAGGAGGGTGGATAGCGGAACGGAAATAAAGGTGAGGAGCATCGTGTTGACAAGGCATTGCGTGAAACTCGCACCGCCTGTGCCCGTATCGCCCTTCAACACGCGGACAAAGTTATCGGCACCCCAGCCGTTGAATTTGCCCGTCATGCCCGAATAGCCCTGCTTGAAAGAATTGACGAACGACGCGATGATGGGATAGAAGGTGAAGACCGCCATCAAGGCGAGCGCGGGCAAAACGAACAGCCAGCCGCTCTGCGTTTTGAGGCCGCGGCGCAACCGTTCCCTGCGGGAAAGCTGCGGGCCTTCCGCCTTGCGCGCCTTTTTCTCCGCACGCCCCGCCTTGGTGAAGCCGTAGAAAAAGTCCTTGATCGCCCCGTACATATCGACGAACCACCCCTTGATGCGGGCGCCTAAATTGATAAAGTACTGCGCGAACCTGTTGTGCTTCTTCGGAGGAGCCTTCGCGATCGCACCGGCGTTTCCGTTATTCTCTTCCATTGCTCAACCTCTCTTTCGTCTCTGCGTCGTACAAGGACAGCTTATTGGATTTGATGTTGAATTTCAGCGTTTCGGTCTCTGCGGGCAACTCCGCGGAACCGTCGAGGAAGCACTGCACGCCGGGCTTTTCGGAATTTTCGTGCGCGGCGGCAACGACCTTCTTCCCCTCTTCTTCCGCGACCCCGCTCACTTGCAGGGTGAACGCACCGTTTTCATTGTACATCAACCCGTCGGGGCCGATGCCGACGTAGACTTCGCGGTCTTCGAGCGCGGTCTCCGCAACGGCCTCTTCGCCGATGTACACTTTGCCGCCCTCGATCCTGCCCTTGAATACGTTGACGGGATATTGCACCCGCTCTTCCGTCGCTGCGCTGAACAGGAACAGTTTATTCGGTTTGATGTTGAATTTCAATTGGCTCATTGCGGGCAACAGAATGTCGCTGTCGATGATGCTGCGCACGATGGGCTTTGTGGAACTCTCATGCGTGGAGACGACGGATTTATCCCTGCCCATGACCTCGATGTGATCCACATTGAGGGTGAGCGCGCCGTTCTCGCTGTAGATAAACCCTTCGGGACGGATGCCGACGAACACTTCCTGATCGTCGAAGGGCGTCTCCCACGGCGCGTCCGCAATGGCCTCTTCGCCGATGTAGACCTTGCCGCCCGCGATCTTACCCTTGAAAATATTGATAGGCGGCGTCCCGAGGAAGTTGGCGACGAACAAATTGTTGGGATCGTCGTAGATGTCCTGCGGAGCGCCGACCTGCTGCACAACGCCGAGCTTCATGACGACCATCGTATCGCAGATGCTCATCGCCTCCTCTTGGTCGTGCGTGACGAACACCGTCGTGATGCCCGTCGTGCGCTGGATGCGTTTGATCTCTTCGCGCGTCTGTAACCGCAAACGGGCGTCGAGGTTGGAAAGAGGCTCGTCGAGGAGGAGGACGTTGGGCATCTTCACGAGGGCGCGGGCGATGGCGACGCGCTGTTGCTGGCCGCCCGAGAGCTCGTTGGGCTTGCGCGCCATGAGATCCTCGATCTGGACGAGGCGGGCTGCATCGAGCGCGCGGGCGTTCCCCTCTTCCTTTTTAATACGCATATTGTCGAGCGGGAAGCGGATATTCTGCTGCACCGTCATGTGCGGATACAGCGCATAATTCTGGAAAACCAAACCGACGCCGCGCTTTTCTGCGGCGAGCGTGGTGACATCCTGATCGTCAAACAGGATCCTGCCCGAGGAAGGGCTCTCGAGCCCGCTCAACATGAAGAGCGTGGTAGACTTACCGCAGCCCGAGGGACCGAGCAAGCCGACGAGCCCGCCCGAAGGAATTTCGATGTTCATATCCTCCACGGCGTGCACGGCCTTTCCCCCTCTCGTACGGCTGGGGAAGATCTTGGTCAGGTGCTGAATGGAAATCCTCATATACTTTCAACCTCTCGTTTGACGATTTTTACTGTCTGTTCCATCTGATACCCTTCGACTTCCAGATTGTCGGGAAGATCGACGGGTGCGTAAGTCCTGTCGATATCGATGAACGGATTGACGTACAGCCCCGCTTTGAGACGCAGCGCCGCGGAATAGCCGTCCGCTTTCAGAAGCGTGAACACCGCCTCTTCCCCGTCGCGGGAGTACTTGATCTCCACGCTGCCGTTGAACTCGGGGATCTCCGAGACATCCAATTTGAGCGTCACCATGCAGAAATAGTCGTGGCCGAAAACTTCTTCTTTCTTGGGCGCCTTCTTCGCCTTGTGCGGGATCTTGCATACTTTGAACAAGAACCATTGGAAGAACTTGATGATGAGATGCGACCCCAGGAGGAAATCCGCAATGATGTAGATGACGACGAAGTATACAATGATGAACGGGGTCGCCTTTTTGTTCGCGCGGTTGCGGATCGCCTTTGCCGCCGCCGCGTATTCCTCCGAACTTGCGGTGACTGCGCAGTCTGCGGTTGCACCGAGTTTCTCCTTCACTTCCTGCACGTAATCGTTGCGGCGGCCGAGGAGCGCGTTCAGCTCTTCATCGGATATGTTTGCCCTGTTCCCATCCGCGACCAGCTGATTGTAGGCCGCGATGTCGCCGAAGCAGTCGAAGAACACGCTTTGGAAGGTGAGAGCCTGTCCCGCCGCGGCGGTGAACACCGTGTTGCCCGATCTATCGGTGAAGGCAAGCGATTTGACGGAGGGAACATCGCCTTCGCGAATCTCCAACAGGACAAACCCGTTTTGTTCAAAGGAGGAGATGCCATCGTTGTTTCCGTCCCCGTTGGAATCGTAGTCGAGGAGAGGCAAGACCTTTTCCGTCCCGTCCGCTGCCGTCACCCGGAGCGACGTCTTGTTGTCCGTCTTGGAAAATACGTCGTACCTGTCTTCGACGCCGTACACATAGCCCTCGTAGCACTTGTACAGCATGCCGTGGGTCAGTCCGTTTACCGAGGTTTCGCCCGCCTCTGCGGACTTCCTGTCGTAGACTTCCATCACCGTCTCGTACAGGACGACGCCGCCGCCCTCTTCGAATTTGCAATCGAGCACGGGGTGCCGATAAAACCCGACGGGCTCGGTAAGAACGATACCTGTGATAAAATCTTCGTCCCGCAGGGCGCTTTTGACAACTTGCGACGGAACCGTAAACGTTGCAAAATATCCCGGCAAGGTCATCGAGAACACGATCCCGATCCCGAACGTGAAGATAAAATAAACGATGATCGCAAAAACTTTACTTTTCTTCATGCTCTATCGGATCTGTATGCCCTGCGGACGCCCCTTCGGGAAGCGGCTGCGCTTCGGCCGCCTCCTTCTCTTCGGCGGGTTCCTCTGCGGTGGGAGACCCGTCCGTCCGCTTGATATTGGATTTGAACGCAACTTCCCGCTTTTTCAGGTTTTCGCGTTGCTCTCTGTATTGTTTCTTGTTGAATACGGGGATCAAAAAATAAAATATCACGCAGAGCGCGATGACCGCACCGAGCGCAATAAAGAAGATGATATCTACCTGTTTCAGCGAGTTCAGCGCCAGCAGCTCGGTCATATTTTCCTTTCCTCCATACGTGTTTTCGGATTCCGCCCGTTCCCCTGCGGCGCATCCGCCGTTCCGCAAATTTAACCTACGGCTTGATTATAGCATTTTTGAAAGAATAAGTCAAGACTAAATCGAACATTTCTTATAAATAAATGTGCTTTTTTCGACAGCAAATTATCAATTTTTTTAATAAAAATATCAAATTTGCATGGTCGCTATGTTACAAAGTAAACTATTTTGTGAAAGAATTACATTGCCTCACGGCTCTGTTCCGTCCGTTGGCAAAACCCTTCCGGTACGGGCGAAAAATTACGCCCGCACGTTTCCTTATGCGCCGCAACCTGCGGCGGCGCGCCGCTCTGTCCGCGGATGCCGTCCGCCCGCGCTACATGGCCGACGAAGGGATCCGCGGCCTCGGATCTTAATATATTCCCGCGCTGTGCCACCGCCCGATCGCGTCCGCAGGTCGGGCGGCATCCCGCTTGGGGAGCGCAACGCCGCTTTCCCCGTTCGGGGCGGGGAGGCGGCTACGGCCGCGTTTTCAGGCGGTAAAGGTGTACGCGTACTCCACAGCCGTGCCATCCGCCGCCGTGAAGCCGATGTTGAGCGAGGTGAGCGCGTCGCCGAACGACGCCTCCACTTTCATATCCGTGCAGGTGATGGTGCAGCCGAAGAAGTTGCCCGCGTCCGTGACGTCCGCCGTCAGGGAGCCGTCCCCGAACTTCACGTTGGCGAAGTACTCCGACGCGAAGGTATATCCCCCGCCGATCCCCTCGGGCAGTTCGATGGCGTCCCCCGTGGTGCTGACGATTTCTCCGTCCTTGACGATCGCCGTGCCCGTAAGGATGACCTTGGTCTCATTCGAGCCCTCGAGCGAGATCTCGCCGAAACGCTCCACGGAGTACTCGATTTTCTTGCCTTCCTCCGCCTGCGTGATGGTGTACTCGCCGATGAGAACGCTGCCCTCCGCGAAGGTATCGGTGACGGTGAGGGAGATCTTCGTATAATCCTCCGCCAGCATTTTGTTGAGGGAATCAAAGCGTTTCCCGTCCCCGGAGCCGCAGCCCGCAAGGCAGATGAGCGCCCCTGCCGCGATAAAGACAAACAATTTTTTGGTTTTCATACTGTTTTTCCCCCTTAATTCAACATGCTTCCGGCGGCCTGCAGAGCCAGCCCTTCGCTCGCGCTTGCGGCCGCGTTGAATTTGCGCACCGCCTCGTTATATGCCGCGATCGCAGCCTGCAACTTCTGCACATCGGCAGCCGCCGCACTGCGTTCCGCTTCGGTGAGTGTCTTGTATGCCGCGATCGCCTCGTTCAGCGAAGCGGCCCTCGCTTCGAGCGAGCCCTCGGAGACGATCCCCTCCACTGCGGTGTGGAACGCTTCGCTTTGGCCGCCGCCGACTTCGCCGCCGCCCTGCGTGCCGCCGCCCTGCGAGCCGCCTGTGGCGTAGGTGATCTCAATGCTTGCGAGGTAGCCCGCGAAACCTGTCGTATCGTACGTGATGGCAAAGAAGGTATCGTCCCCGTCGATGTTCCATGTTTCGCCCGAGGAGGAAACCGCCTTCGAACCGTGGTTGGTTCCGCCCGTAGGCTTTCCCGTAACTTGGCCGAACGAAGTATCGGAGGTCAAGACGCTCCAATCGTTGGAATACTGCCCGTTGGCGACCAATTTAACGGATACGATCGGGCCGGGGACTGCCGTCGTGTTGGCAAGGTAGTAACTATAACCGTCCTTCACCTTGCTGAACTGCATGCCCTGTTCGGGCTGATAATTCGCATTCCCGCCGAAAATAAACGCCGTACCCGTGACGCCGCCCGACGACCACGTTTGGAAATTGTAGTTGTCGGTGAGGGTGAAGCTATCAAGGGTGATCGTAATTTTCCCCGTTCCGCCCTGCGTTCCGCCGCCGCCTTGGGTGCCGCCGCCGATCGTTCTTACGTGATTGCAGAGATTGCAGGTCGTATCTTGCGCGTCGGTATAGACATGCGCTTCCTGCCTGTTCACCTCGCTGCAACCCGAGCAAGTAACGGTGTGATACGTATCGTTGAGATCCTGATACTGATAGGTATGCTGATGCTCCGTTCCGCCGCCCTGCGAGCCGCCCGTGCCGTAGGTGCCGAGTTGGGCGTGATAATCGCTATTGATATAGGAGATGAACGCACCGCCGATATTGGTATATCCGTTATAATTTCCGAGGAACATCTCATTGGTGCCGTCCGACCAAATGAACACCTGATTCTCACTGTCCCACGACCATGTCTTGCCCGATGTCGGCGTAGTTTTGAATGTGGGGTTCGCGTGGGTACCGCTCGCCACCGCTTCAAGGTATTTCGACCCCGTCTTGATGATCCAGCCGTCACCCTGTTTGGTGAGCGTGTACTCCGACGCGCTGTTGATATCCGTCGTCGTGCCGATGTAGTAATTATTGACGATCGAGTCCTGCGCATAGTAGTAGGTGCCGTTCACGTTCATTCCGAGATAGTACGTGCCCTCCTCCGGTTCGGTGATGGGATGGAAGGTCTCTGTAGGGGTCGTCGTACCTGTTCCGCCGCCGCCGCCGACGTCTGTTCCGCCGCCGCCCACTGCGGTGCCGTCGCCCCAGATCGCTTCGGCGTAGGTTTCGTTGTCGATGAAGGGATTGCGGTTGCCCTGAATTTTGTACACCGCTTCGTTGCGGGTGCGCTCGATCTCGTCGACGGGATCAAGCTCATTCCATTCGAGAAGAAGCTCTATCGCCGCGCTCTCGCTGCTTGCGGACATAATATTGGTAAAGGAAAGCGCTCCGCTCCCCTTGCTCTCCTTCGTCCCGTAGACTCTGGAAGCCGTGTTGTAGTGGGTGTACACATACATCACGATACGGGCAGCGTCGCCCTTGACGTTATCGTTCGGCTCATACACGCTGCTGGTTTTGTAACCGGCAAGTCCGCCCTTGCTGGAATAAACTGCCGTGCCGCCCGAAATTTCTCCGTATTTATTGTTGCCGCGGGCACTATTTGTGGTGTACTCCGTGGGACGGATATGATGCAGGTCGCTGCCCGCATTGGAAGTTTCCCAATGCCCGAGGCTCTTCGGCCAGACATGCTCGCGGTTCAAAACGCCTGTGGAACTTCCGAAATTGTTGGGATAGGTCTCATGCGTATAGAATTCCAGAACCCCGTTCTCGGAGGGATCGGTCAGAGACGCCTTGGTCTTGCAATCGTCGTAACTGCTATAATAGGTATGCGTATCTACGATGAGGTCATGCAACTGCCCCAAAAGCGCTGTGCCCTTATCCGCGGTGATCCCGGAATAATAATCCGTGGTCGCTGCGGAGACCTTCTGCGCAGACGCAGTCCCCGCGACGCCGATCCCCAACAGGAACAACGCCGCACACAGAAGAACAGATAAAATTTTTCGCATTGATTTTTCCATGGCTATGTACTATACCTCCCAACTCTGAATTTTCTTTTGTTGCCGCCCGCGAGCGGCGATCGTACGCATTCATCGCTTCCCCGAACGGCGTTTGCGCTTTCGGGGAAAAGGGGTTGCAGCAGGGAGCGGCGCAAAGCACGCTGCGCGCGTCCCCCTCTTTGCTTTACGACTGCTCCGCCCTGTATTTCAGCCAGCATTTTCTGCACATTGCAACATACCGATCGTTCCCGCCGAGGAGAACCTGCGAGCCCTCCGTCACGATATGTCCCTCGTCGTCGAGGCGGGCATTGACCGTCGCCTTGGCGCCGCAGGTACACACCGACTTGATCTCGGAGATGGACTCGGCGATCTCGAACAGCCGCTTGCTGCCCGGGAAGAGGTGGGTCGTGAAATCCGTCGCAAGCCCGAAGCACAGCACGGGAATGTTGCGTTCGATGACGATGTCGGCGAGCTCATCCACCTGCTCGGGGGCGAGAAATTGGCATTCGTCCACAATGATGACATTGCAATCGGAATACTTATTAAGGTACAGCGCGTGGAGGTCTTCGTCCTGCCCCACCGCGATGGCGTCCTGTTGGAGCCCGATGCGCGATTTGACGACGGTCGCCCCGTCCCGCGTGTCGATGGCGGGCTTGAGGAGCAGCACCTTCATGTTGCGCTCTTCGTAGTTGAACTTGGTGATGAGCGCCTGCGCCGTCTTGGAGCACCCCATCGCGC
>CANRFK010000010.1 GCA_947629875.1 uncultured Clostridia bacterium | reverse complement strand
GATACGGTGTGCCGCTTCGAGTTCGCCTACGCCGTCACCTGCCACAAGGCGCAGGGCTCGGAGTACGACAGCGTGGTCGTCTTGGACGAGAGCTATCTCTTTGAAAACAGCGCGTCGTGGCTGTACACCGCCATTACGCGGGCAAAGAAAAATCTTGTCATCATCAAATAAAGAAGTGCCGCCCGCGGCAGAGCCGCGGGCGGCATAAATTTGCGCTAAATGCCGATGGGAGGCGCAACGCCTTCCTCAAAATAGGCGAGTTTGCGGCGATAGGCGCGCCACACCCTGCGTTGCGCGCGGTAGGCCTTTGCCTCGGCGGGGTAATTTTTCTTGCTTTCGAGGTACTCCGCTTGCAATTCGGGCACGAGTCTGGGGTGCTCCGCGCCGTAGAGGCTCTTGCACAGCCGCTTCCCGCGGCGGTTGATAAGAGGCGCCGCTATGGCAATGGCGATGCTGTATATTGCGGCCACAATACAGTTGAGGATCGGGGCGACGATCCAATAATTTTCCAATCCGTAATAGGCATGCGAGGGGCCGCCTTTCTGCGATTCCAATGAGATCAAAATAAGTGCGGCCATAAAATTGAGAAAGAGCAACAATAGCGGCAAAACGACGGCCAATACAACGTTCATGCGTCTCTTTTTGAGCACGCGCTCCGGCCTCCATACGGCGTTCGGCTCCTGTTTTTTATAATACTTTTTGTTCAGAACTATCCCCAAAATCATGATAAGGAGAAACGCCAAAAAGCAACATGCGGAGACGGCAAGGGTAAACGGCAGATACGCTTCTCCCAATTGGCAGTCGAATAGGTCGGCGAAACTCTGCCCCAACATACCGCCGATCTGCGACACTATCCCGACAAAAAGAACCAAAAACAGAAGTACGCACGCGATCACCCCGATGCTTGCAAGGATGGCGAACAGGTTTACCCCTTTTCCGTATTTGACGGTCTGCGCGAGGAGTTCCTCTTGGGGCCCGGCCACGACGCGGTATTGCGGCCGCCTCGGCTTTTGCGGAACGTCCCCCTCGGGGGCTTCGGGTGCGTGCAGCGCCGCCCGCGCCCTGCTCCGCTCCTCCCGGTAGGCCGCAACGGAGGCGGGAGATACCTTGTTCAAAATGCTCGGAAGAAATGCCGAAACGGTAATGAGCGCCCCGAAAAGAAGGGAGAACACAAGCGCGCAGATAGAGCCCGCCCCGGGTTTGGTCAGTTCGCTCCCCGTCGTGCCGCAGAGAACGCAGGAGATGAGAAAATCGATGAACAGGAAGGCGAAAATGCCGCATTCCAGATAGAAGCAGACCCGCCGCTTCCCGAGTTTCATAACGCGCAGGGGGATATAGGAGCGGAACAGAAGCGCGCAACCCGCCCATGCCGCCCCGAACGAAGCGAACACAACGAGGGCGACGCAACAGCCCCAAACCGTGCCCATGCCCGCTTCCCGCGCAAGCCTGCCGTTCACGGCGAGATAGTCATAGACGCTTTCCGTGGGGGCGAATGGGGAAGAAGCGGCTTCCCCCAAGCAGAGGAGGAACAGCAGGACGGAAAAGATGGCAAAGAGCACGGAGATAAAATAGGGTTGCCGTGCGCAGACTTTCACGAGGAAGGGCACGGGCTTTCTTTCGCGCTTTTCATGTACGGGCGCGGGAACGGGCGTGCCGCAGTGAGGGCAGAAGTTTTCGTCGAACTCCGTGCCGCAATGTTCACACTTGTGCATTTGTGCCTCCATATAAGGGAATAGTTTCATTATATAGACAAAAACTGTCTATGTCAAATGAATTAGATGATTTCTGTCTAAAATTTTTGTATGAAGCTTTTCTTTGCCGAACGGTTGCGCGATCTGCGTGTGGAGCGGGGGCTCAACCAGAGCGCCCTCGCGGAGGCCTTGGGAACGACCCAGCGCAGGATCTCCTATTGGGAGACGGGCAAGGTGGAGCCCGACCTTCTCTCGCTGTGCAAGATTGCCGAATTTTTCTCCGTTTCCCTCGACTACCTTGTAGGGCTCAAAGATTATTGACCGCGCCGACCGTGCCCGTGTGTTGTTTCTCCGCCGCCCCGAAACCGCCCCGTGTGGCGCATTGAGATCGTCCCCCGCGAGGGGAAACGGAGGGTGTTTGGCATATTTGAAAAAATCGCCGCCCGCGGCAGAGCCGCGGGCGGCATAAATTTTTACAATTCCGGTCGGGCAAGGTTTACGCTTCGTACGAGGGGAGCCAATCCCCCACGAGGGTGATCTCGACCTGCAAATAGTGCGAGTAGTAGGGCGGATACCACGTAACGATGCAGGTATCTTCGTCGTCGAAACGCGTGACGTTGTCCGTGGGGAGATAGCCGATGTAATAGCTGTTGTCGTGGTAGGTGAGCGCCACGGTGATATTGTTGAATTCCTCCAACGAGGAGCACACGGTCGTCGAATACTCGATGTTCGATTCGTAAAGGGACTTTCCATCCGACGAATGGTAGAAGCCGCTGTAATCGTCATCGAAGAACACGCTCGAGACCTCTTCGTTCGCGTCAAACGTGACGACGAGGTGACGGAGCTCGAGATAGTACGAATCGTGTGTGAGTTCCTCGATCTCACTCATGACGGACTGGTACCTGTCTTCATTTCCGTCGGCAAGCGCCTTATCCCGTTTCTCAATGAGGGAGGCGAGCTTCTTTTCGTAATCTTTGCAGTCGCCGGTCACGTACTCCCACGTGAATTGGTCGATCTCTTGGCTCTCTTGCAGCGGGGAGAGGTAGGGCTCGCCGAAGATGCTCTTCACATCCTCTTTCGTCGCGCCGAGTACGATCTTCTCGGCATTTTCGCGGGTGAGCTTTTCTTTGGGGCCGCCGAAGATGGAGACGGGAACCGCAATGACGATCGCAACGAGGTACAAAAGCATGACCAAGGCCGCGGCAAGGCGCACCCAGTCGTGCGATTTCTTCACCGTGCGGCTGCGCTCCGCGGCCTCGAGTGCGCGGACGGATTCGGGCAGGTTGACAAGGGGGATATCCGTCGTATAGCCGGGATCGGGCTTGCCGTAGTAGCCGATCGCAAGCTGTTTGCAGAGGGGAATGGTGAGTGCCCCCAAGACGACCGTGACGATTTCGGAGAGGAACGAAAACCATATAAGGGTGGGCAGCAGGCTCTTGTAAATGAGACTTATGACGCGAATTCCCGAGGAGGCGCCGCGAACGGACATCGCGGGGATGACGAGGATGTGGTATGCGATGCCGCCCGCAAGCAAAATGGCGGCCAAGATAGCGCCCGCGATCGTGAGCCCGAGAACCTTTCTGCGCTCTCCGCCGAGCTCGGAGGGGCTCCACTTGGAGAGGGAGCGCTTCCGAAGTCCCATGACGATGCCGACGATGATGGGGACGATCCCGTAGAAGAAAATGCAACCGAAGAGGAAGCACATCATCATTTTGAGGCGGACGACGAGATGCGCGGTCTTTTGCGCGACGGCGATGTTTGTTTCACCGGGGATGGCGGCGGGCGCGGCGTTCCATAAGGGAGCCGACGCGGGCACGGACGATAAAGTCACGCGGGTGCCGCATTCGGGACAAAACTGGCTATCGGCGGGGAAGGCCGTGCCGCAGTTGGGGCAGAAGAGGTTTTGCTGCGCGGTGGGCGCGGCGGGCGCGGCGATGGCTTGCTCCTCCGCCGCAATGCGGGTGCCGCACTCGGGGCAGAATTGACTATCGGGAGCGAGCGCAGTGCCGCAGTTGGGGCAGAAGATCTTTTCCTGCTCGGCGGGTGTAGCGGGCGCAACGGGCGCGGCAGCGGGTTGTTCCTCCGCCGCAATGCGGGTGCCGCACTCGGGACAAAACCGGCTGTCGGGGGCGAGCGCCGCGCCGCAGTTGGGACAGCTCGCGCCCTCCGATGCGAGACGCATGCCGCACTCGGGGCAGAATTGGCTCTCCGCGGGGACGGACGCGCCGCAGTTGGGGCAGAAGCGCATCGGCACGGGTGTGCCGCACTCGGGGCAGAACTTGCCATCAAATTCCGCTCCGCAATATTCGCATTTGTGCATGGTTTCCTCCTTGTCGGGGAAGTTGGATACTATCATTATATCTACAAACGCCGCCGATGTCAATGGGTTTGAACCAATTCCGTCCCGCGTTTTCACACGAAACTTCTCTTTGGCGGGCGGCCGCGCGCAGAGAGGGGGCGGCCATGGCCGCTTTTCGCCGTCCGCAAAAAATTTCGGACGGTTTTTTTGCGGAATGCCGCGAAAACTTGACAATCTTCCGCAAACAAACTACAATAAGAAAAAAATACACGAAGGTACGATATGGCTTACAGAACACACAACTGCGGCGAGCTCCGGGAGGGCGACGTCGGCAAAAAGGTGACGGTCGCGGGCTGGCTGGATTCAAAGCGCGACAAGGGCGGGCTGCTCTTTGCGGTGCTCCGCGACTACTACGGCACAACGCAGGTCGTCTGCTCGGAGGAGCCCATGCTCTCCGCCCTCCGCGAGATCCCCACGGAGTCCACGGTCGCCGTCACGGGAACGGTGGCGCTCCGCTCCGCACCCAACGAAAAACTTCCCACGGGGCGCATCGAGATCGTCCCCGAGAAGGTGGAAATTCTGGGCAAGCGTCTCTTGCCCGCCCTTCCCTTCGAGGTCAACCGCTCGTTGGAGGCGGGGGAGGATGCGCGCCTCAAATACCGCTTCCTCGATTTGAGAAACCCCGCCGTGAAGGAGAAGATCATTCTCCGCGCCAACATCATTGCCGATCTTCGCCGCCTCATGACGGAGCAGGGATTTTTGGAGATCTCCACGCCCATTCTGACGAGTTCCTCGCCCGAGGGCGCGCGGGACTACATCGTGCCCAGCCGCCTCTACCCGGGGCAGTTCTACGCCCTGCCGCAGGCGCCGCAGCAGTACAAGCAGCTTCTGATGTGCTCGGGGTTCGACAAATATTTCCAGATCGCGCCGTGCTTCCGCGATGAGGACGCCCGCGCCGACCGCTCCCCCGGGGAGTTCTACCAGCTCGACATTGAAATGGCGTTCGCCGAACAGGAGGATGTGTTTGCGGTACTCGAAAACGTGCTGCCGCCCGTGTTCGCAAAGTACAGCGGCTGGGAGGCGGATAAGCCCCCGTTTGCGCGCATCCCGTACCGCACCGCTTTGGAGGAATTCGGCACCGATAAGCCCGATCTTCGCAACCCGCTCCGCATCAGGGATGTGACAAAACTTGCAAACCATTGTGAGTTTGAGCCCCTGCACGGCGTCACGAAGGCCATTGTGGTGAAGGACGTCAACGTGCCCCGCAAGTGGATCGATAAGACGTGCGAGGAGTTCAAAATAAAAACCGAGGGCGGCGCCATGTATTGGTTCAAACTGGACGAGAACGGCGCGCCCGCGGGCGGCATCGCAAAGTTCGTCGCGGACAGCGCAGAAGAGTGGAAATCGGCACTTGGGGTCGAGAAAAACGCCTTTATCGCCCTTGTCTCCGAGGAAAAATTGCAACTCGTGCAGAAGCGCGCGGGGATCCTTCGCACCATGCTCGGCACGGGGCTCGATCTTACCGAGAAGAACGTCTACCGTTTCTGCTGGATCGTCGATTTCCCCATGTACGAGATCGGCGAGGAGAGCGGACAGCTCGAATTTTGCCACAACCCGTTCTCCATGCCGCAGGGGGGCATGGCGGCGTTTGAAAAGGATCCCCTCGAAATTCTCGCCTATCAGTACGATATCGTGTGCAACGGCGTGGAACTCTCGTCGGGCGCCGTCAGAAACCACGACCCCGCCATCATGCTCAAAGCGTTCTCGCTCGTCGGGCTCGGTGAGGAGGAGGTGCGGGCGAAGTTCCCCGCCCTCTACAACGCCTTCGAGTACGGCGCACCCCCGCACGCGGGCGTCGCTCCCGGGGTGGATAGAATGGTCATGCTCATCGCCGATACCACGAATATCCGCGAGGTCATCGCCTTCCCCATGAACGCCAAGGCGCGCGACCTTCTCATGAACGCGCCCTCGCCCGTCGAAACAAAGCAGCTCGACGAGGTGCACATTCAAATCAAGGAAGAGAAGTAAGAGGGGAAAATATCCGCAAGATGCCCGAGGCGCCCACGTCCCCGCTGATGGGTTTCGGGCAGCCGTAATTGCAAAAAGTGCAAACCATGCTCAAAACTTCCATTCGTTTTTTTGAAGAGATCCCTGTGCGTGCCGTTTGGAATGACGAGGATTCCAAATGGTGGTTTTGCGCTGCCGACGTCGCCGAGGCGCTGACAAAGAGCAAGAACCCGCGTTCTTATTGGAATGCATTAAAACGTCGCCATAATGAGTTGTCGACAATTTGTCGACAACTGAAACTCACGGCGCGGGACGGGAAATCCTATCTTACCGACGTGGTGGAGGCGGGCGGCGTGAATACCGTCGTCGCACTCATCCCCGCAAAGAACCGCGAAGCCTTCGTCCGTTGGCTCTCGGGTATGGGCAGCACCCTTGACGAAAAGAGCAAAGAGAAGGCGTACGAACTCTTCGAAAGCGGCGCGATAAGGGAGATAGAGGTCGGCACGGTCAAGGGACTAAGGCAGATCCACGGCTACATCTTCGGCGGGCTCTTTGACTTTGCGGGGCAGATCCGCACCTGCAACATCTATAAGGGAGGCTTTGCGTTTGCGCCCGCGATGTACCTCAACGAAAACCTTGCGCGCATCGAAAAGATGCCCGAAAATACGCTTGAAGAGATCGTCGAAAAATACGTCGAAATGAACATCGCCCACCCGTTCATGGAGGGCAACGGCCGCAGTACGCGGATATGGCTCGACCTCATTTTGAAGAAAAATTTGCAGAAGTGCGTCGATTGGAGCAAGATAGAAAAGCGCGCCTACCTCGACGCCATGCAGAAAAGCCCCACCGACGCAGCGGATATCTTCCGCCTCATCGGGGGCGCGTTGACCGAAAAGATCGGTGATAGAGAACTCTTTATGAAGGGCGTCGACTACTCCTATTATTACGAGGAGGAATGAAAAAAGCGGAAATCTCCGCAGATATCAATCGATAAAAACACAGAGCGCCGCTCCCGTTCGGGGGCGGTTTTTTGCATGAATTTCCGCAATATTCTTGACAATTCGGGGGGGGGTGCTATAATGAAAATAATCAAATTGCAAAAAACCGCGATGCAAAAAGGCCGCATGAATGCGCCCTTGCCCGTCGGGGCGGACTGCAAATCAAGGAAAGGAGAAAGAAACCATGCAAACAACAAACACACAGCAACAGGGCACCGTCGTTGCCGTAAAGAGCACCTATGTGTTCGTGATGTGCATCATCGGGATCGTCTCTGGCGCGCTCTTCGGGCTGGGATTTTTGATCGGGGGCATCGTGGTACTCGCGCTCCCCAACATCGTCGTTCCCGCCATGGTCGGCTACATACTCATTGCGCTCGGCGTGATCTTGGGCGGCGTGCTCTTGGGGTTCTACATTCCCCAGCTCGTCATTCTTTCGGGGTGCCCCCAAAATCTCATCACGCGCAACGGGGGCGTGCTCACCTTTTGGTGCGGAAAGCAGAACGGCTACCTCGCCTTCCCCGCCAACCAGATCGCAACGGTCACGCCGGCTTCGGGCTTTTGGAACTCCAACCTGATCATGCTCATCATCGGGCATTATGACGCAGCGCTCACGTTCTCTACGAGCGCGGGGCAGCAGTTCAAGGTGCCCTATGTCCGCGACGTAAAGAACATCGCAACCGAGATCCAGTCGATCTGCTATCAGGTCAAGATGCAGACGGCACAGCCCGTTCCCGCGATGCAGGCGGCCGCTCCCGCATCGGCACAGCCCGCACAGCCCGTACAGCCCGTAGCACAGCCCGTACAGCCCGCCGCGGAAGAGACCGAACATAACGAAACGAACTGATCGGTGTTCCGGTCTGAATAGGGGGGGATATGAAGAAAAAAATCGCGCTGCTCGGCGGCGTTCTGTGCGCTGCGCTCTTGCTCTCCGCAACGGGTTGCGGCGGAGGCGAGAAGCCCGACCGCGAGGCGTCCGCCTTCGACGATGCGCAGGCCACGCTCAAGATCACGGGCGTCGATGAGAGTGCGGACGGGGTCATCTCCGATGAGCTCTTCGGCGTCTTCTTGGAGGACATCAACTACGCCTCGCAGGCGCTCGACGACAACATGGTGAAGAACGGCTCGTTCGAGAAGGTCACGGGCGCGAAATATTCCGACGGCAAGCACGGCTGGACAACGAGCGGCGCGTCCCTCACCGTCAAGACGGATGCAAACGGCGTCATGGGTGAGAGCTACAAGGACTATCAGAATAGTTATCACCTCTCCTATGCCTCCGTCGCGGCGACGGCGGGCGGCACGCTCGTAAACAGCGGCTATACGCCCGCGCCCATTGCCGTGAAGGAGGGCACGGATTACATCTTCTCCGCCTTCATGAAGTCGTCGGCGGCGGTGGAGGTCACGGTGACGGTCACCGACGGCTCCACGGACTACGCCACGGTCACCGTTCCCGTCTCGGGCGGGTGGAAGAAGTACGAGCGCACCGTGAAGGCGACGGGCACCAAGGCGGAGGGGCTCAAGTTGCAGCTCAAATTCTCGGCGGCCGCCACCGTCTGCCTCGATGCCGTCTCCTTCGAGACGACGGATAGCACGGTGGGCATCAAGAATTATCTGTACAACGCCGTCAAGGAGCTCGAGCCCAAGTTCATCCGCTTCCCCGGCGGGTGCATCACCGAGGGCGAGGATTACAACCAGACGTACGATTGGAAGAATTCCATCGGCGCGGTATCAAACGGCGCGAACGCGGGGAACGACGAGGTGCCCGCCCTCAACTACACTCTCAACACCGAGAGCGGCGACAAGGAAGTGACGACGTACGGCGAATATGTCACCCGCGAGGCCAACGTCAATCTGTGGGAGAACAACGGCGGCGAGTACTTCCTCATGGACTACGGCATCGGGTTCTACGAATACTTTTTGCTGTGCGATAGCCTCGGCGCCTCCGCACTGCCCGTTTTGAGCTGCGGCAAGAACTGCCAAGGGCAGTCCAACGGCGCGGCGCTTCAAGGCAGACATAGCAAGTATATCGCCGATTACATCCGCGACGCTGCCGACCTCATCGAGTTCGCCAAGGGCGACAAAACAACGACATGGGGTGCGGTTCGCGCCGCCATGGGGCACGAAGAGCCCTTCGAGATGAACTATCTCGGCGTCGGCAACGAGCAGTGGGATAACTACTTCACCGATTACTACGAGAAGTTCCTCGAGGACGACTACTTCATGGAAAAGTGCGAGCAGTACAATGTGCAGCTCATCGTGGGCAACCACCAGCGGCTCGAGCACTGCGAGGGCACTTTGGACTTCTCCAAGACTACCCCCACGCCCCGCACCTCGGGCGTTGCACGGGACGCCGCGCTCGCCTACATGAACGCGGGCAAGATCTCTTCCCTCGGCGAATACGGCGTGCAGGATCACCACTACTACAACAACCCCGTGGACTTCCTCCTCAACGCACACATGTACGATAACTACACCCGCGAGGGCGCCAACCGCTACGAGGTGTTCGTGGGCGAGTACTCCGCCAACAATGCCTTCAATATGTCGGGCTACAACGTGAAGTACGAGATCAACAATTGGTTCTCCGCTCTCTCCGAGGCCGCCGCGATGACGGGCTTCGAGCGCAACGGCGATATCGTCAAGCTCGCCGCCTACGCGCCCATGTTCGCCCCCGTCAATACGTCGCAGCGCCACTGGGCGGTGGATATGATGCTGTTTACGAACACCGAGCTCGTCCGCACCGCCAATTACTACGTGCAACAGCTCTTCATGAAGAACGCGGGCACGCGGAAACTCAACAGCGAACTGAACTTTGCAAGCGGCGTGGACACCACCTTCGAACCCGAGGGCGCCACGGGCAAAAAGCGCGCGCTCGACAGGCTCTACTACGTTGCGAGCGTCGACGAGGCGACGGGCGATTACATCGTGAAGATCGTCAACGCCGACGATTTTACACCCGTGCGGCTGAATATCGACCTTTCGGGCACGCGGCTCACGGGCATCGCTTCGGTCACCGAGATTTGGGGCGACTATGCGGACGTGAATACGCAGGATGATACCCCCGTTGCGCCCGTTACGTACACAGCGGGGTTCACGAAGTCGGTCGCGGGCTTCCGCCTCGCGCCCGCCAGCGTCACCGCCATCCGCTTCCATACCAAGTAAAATATCGGAAACATGCAAAAAACAGCGCCGCGGGGCTTCGCCCCGCGGCGCTGCACTTTGCCTTCTCCGCAGTTCATAGGACAACCCGCCCGCGGCATACAATACAGAAGCGAGGAGAATATGCTTCAACTTTTGTATGCCGTATTCGGGCGGCTGTTTTTTTTCACGGGCGCGTTGTCGGACGGCACGTCGTACCCCAAACCGCTCTCCCGCGAGGAGGAGGCGCGGTGCTTAAAGCTCGCCCGCGAGGGCGACGCCGCAGCGAAGGAAAAACTCATCCGCCACAACATGCGGCTCGTCGCGCACATTGCCAAGAAGTACGCGGGGGCGGCGGAGACCGACGACATGCTCTCGGTGGGCTCCATCGGGCTCATCAAGGCCATCAATACATACGAAGAGGGACACGGCTCGCGGCTTGCAACGTACACCGCAAGGTGCATCGAGAACGAAATTCTCATGCTCATCCGCGCGGGCAAGAAGCACCGCGGCAACGTGTCGCTCTCCGACCCCGTGGGCACCGATAAGGACGGCAACGAACTCACGCTCATGGATCTTCTCTTCGAGAAGGAGGAGAAGGTCTTTGCGGGCGTGGAGCGCACCCTCATGCAGGAAAAATTTTTGAAGGCGGTCAAGGAACTTCTCACCGAGCGCGAGACGGTCATCATCTGCCTTCGCTACGCCCTGACGGGCGATGCGCCCCTCGCCCAGCGGGAGGTCGCGCGCAAACTCAACATTTCGCGCTCCTACGTCTCCCGCATCGAAAAGCGCGCTCTCGAAAAACTCCGCGCAGGTTTACGCCGCGAGGACTTCTTTTCGGAATAGGTCGCCTCATACCGAGCCCCGCGCGTGGGTTACGCGTCATTCTGCCCCGCGCGCACTATTCGTCTACTAAGCGCGGCACGCCCCGCCCGCACTATTCGTCTACTAAGCGCGGCACGCCCCGCCCGCACCATTTTCGACCAAGGGCGGCACAAGCGGCACAGCCGCGCAGTAGCCGTAGGCGAAGTAGCACGGCGAAGAATCCCGAAGTACGAAGTCCAGCCCTCATACCGAGCCCCACACCCGCCGCGCTCCACAAGGGCGCGGCGGGCGTGGGGCGAGTGTATCTTATCACCTCGCCTCCCCTCGGGAGCCTCTCTCGCCCCCTCCTCGGGAGGGGGGTAGGGGGGTGGGGCTTGCTTCCTCCCCTCGGGGCGCCTCTCTTTCGCCTCCCCTCGGGAGCCACTCTCTCGCCCCCTCCTCGGGAGGGGGGTAGGGGGGGGGTGGGGCTTGCTTCCTCCTCTCGGGGCGCCATGCGTGCCTTGTGCTGAAGTCCCCGCAAGGGGCGAATAGGGGGTTCTGCCCCATACTGCCTCGCCCGCATTTCATCTCGTCTCCTCATACCGAGGCCGCCGCCGTCCGCGTTGCGGACGGCGGCGGCCGAGTGTATCTTTCCCAATTCTCGCACCTTTTCCCATTTCTCCCGCATAAAATATAAAATAGTGCGCATAAACGCTTGACTTCGCAAAAAATATGCGATACAATGAATGCAGAAAAGCGACGACGAAGAGGAGTAACCCGAAAAACGCCTTGTTCAGTGAGCGGGCAGAGTGCGAACCCCGCAGGACGCTTCGGGCGAAAAACACTTCCGAGCTGCCACCCGAAAGAGATCGAGTAGGGAGAGCCGCCGCCCTGCGTTATGGGGCAGCCCCTTTGCGGGGGAAAAAAGGGATTGCCTTCGGGCAATAAGTTAGGTGGCACCGCGGATACAGCGCTATCCGTCCTGATGAAGAGGACGGGCGGCGCTTTTTTTCGTCCCGTCGGGAGGAAGATATGTGTTCGATTTTTGTGCTTACAAGTAAAAATGTCCCGCGGGAGAAGGCCGAGCGGGCGTTCTACCAAACGCTGTCGCGTGGGCCCGATTTGAGCAATTTTGCCGAGATGGGGGAGGGCTACGTCGGCTTCCACCGCCTCGCCATCATGGGGCTCACCGTCAAGGGCATGCAGCCCTTCGCCCGCGGGAAGAACTTCTGCGTGTGCAACGGCGAGCTGTACGGCTTCCGCGCCGTCCGCTCTGCCCTCGAAGAGGAGGGCTGCGAATTCGAGTCGGAGAGCGACTGCGAAATTTTACTTCCCCTCTACGAAAAATACGGCACCGAGATGTTCGCCCGCCTCGATGCCGAGTTCGCCTGCGTCATTTACGACGGCGAGAGGGGGGAGTACATCGCCGCGCGCGACCCCATCGGCATCCGCCCCCTGTACTACGGGTATCTTGCGGACGGCAAAATTGCCTTTGCGAGCGAGCCCAAGAACCTCGTGGGGCTGTGCGCGAAAATTTTGCCCTTCCCCCCGGGGCACTACTACAAAGGCGGCAAGTTTATTTGCTACCGCGATGCGGCTTCGTTCCGCGTTCCCGCCGCGGGCAGCCTCGATGAAATTTGTGCGCACATCAAGGAGAAATTGATACATGGGGTGGAAAAACGGCTGGATTCGGACGCCCCCGTGGGCTTCCTCCTCTCGGGTGGATTGGATAGTTCGCTCGTCTGCGCCATTGCCGCCCGCATGGAAAAGCAGCCCATCCGCACCTTCTCCATCGGCATGGAGAAGGACGCCATCGACTTAAAATACGCCCGCGAGGTCGCCGAGCACATCGGCTCCGAGCATACCGAATTTTTCATGACGCGCGAGGAGGTGCTCTCCCACCTCGAATTTGTCGTGAAGACCCTCGCCACCTACGATATCACCACCGTCCGCGCGAGCATGGGCATGTACCTCCTCTGCAAAAAAATTCATGAGAACACCGACGTCCGTGTGCTCCTCACGGGCGAGGTCTCCGATGAACTCTTCGGTTACAAGTACACCGACTTCGCGCCGAACGCCGCGGCGTTCCAGAAAGAGGCGGAAAAGCGGGTGCGCGAACTGCATGAGTACGACGTTCTGCGCGCCGACCGCTGTATCTCGGTCAACTCCATGGAGGCGCGCGTGCCCTTCGGCGACCTCGATTTTGTGGAATACGTCATGAGCATCGACCCCGCCCTCAAGATGAACACCTACGGCATGGGCAAGTATCTTCTGCGCCGCGCCTTCGAGGGCGACCTGCTCCCGCATGACATTTTGTACCGTGAAAAGGCGGCGTTCTCCGACGCGGTAGGGCACTCCATGGTGGACGACATCAAGGCGTTTGCCGAGGAGAAATACGGCGACGATTGGGAAAAAACCGCAAAACACTATGCGTATTGGCGCGAACCGTTCACAAAAGAAGCCCTCCTGTACCGTGAAATTTTCGAGAAGTACTATCCCGGGCAAGCCGAGATGATCTCGGACTTCTGGATGCCCAACAAATCGTGGGAGGGGTGCAACGTCAACGATCCCTCCGCCCGCGTCCTCTCCAACTACGGCAAGAGCGGCGAATAGCGGCGCGCAAAAGGTCTACCCTCCTGTGGCGGGGAGGTGTGTCCTCATACCGAGGTTGCCGCCCGCGCCCTTGGCGCGGGCGGCAACCGAGTGTATCTTTCCCCGCGCCCTCCGCGCGCCTGTTCTCCCGCGTCATTCCGAGCCCCCCTTGTGGGGGTGAAGAATCCCGAACAACGAAGTTCGACCAAGCCCCCTCTTGGGAGGGGGTGTCCCGTAGGGACGGGGGTGGGGCAATCCCCCGCCCTTCGAGCGGGGGGGGACACAGGGGTTGGGGCGCCCTTATTCGTTCGCCTTCTCCTCATACCGAGTCCCGCTCGGATTATTGCGTCATTCTTCGCCGCGCGCCCGTCCGCCGAGGCGGACGGGCGCGCGGCGAAGAATCCCGAACAACGAAGTCCCCCCATCTATAACCTGTACTTATACTTCTCGTCAAAACCCCAAAGGGGAAAAGGGGAGCGAAATGTTTGACTTCCCGCGCGCGAAATCATATAATGATTGCGTAATTCAACAAATAAGAGGAACGCGTATGAATGTAACCGAACTGTTCGGCACCAACGTATTCAACGACGAGGTGATGAAGAACTCCCTGCCGCGGGAGGTCTACAAGTCCCTCCGCAAGACCATCGACGAGGGCGAGCCCCTCGATAGTTCCATTGCGAGCGCGGTCGCCAACGCCATGAAGGATTGGGCGGTGAAGAAGGGCGCCACGCACTACACGCATTGGTTCCAGCCCCTCACCAACCTCACGGCGGAAAAGCATGATAGCTTCATCGAGCCCTCGGGCGACAAGGCCATCCTGCAGCTCACGGGCAAAAGCCTCATCGTGGGCGAGCCCGATGCCTCGTCCTTCCCCTCGGGGGGCACGCGCGCCACGGCCAACGCCCGCGGCTACACGGCGTGGGACCCCACTTCCCCCGCCTTCGTCAAGGAGGGCACCCTCTACATTCCCACGGTGTTCGTCTCCTACACGGGCGAGACGCTGGATAAGAAGGCGCCCCTTCTGAAATCCATGACGGCGCTCGATACGCAGGCCAAGCGGCTTTTGAAACTTTTCGGCATCGAGTGCAGAAAGGTCGCAACGACGGTCGGCCCCGAGCAGGAGTACTTCCTCGTCGATGAGGAAGTGTACAATCAGAGAAAGGATCTCATCCTGACTGGCAGAACGCTCTTCGGCGCGCCCTCCACGCGCGGGCAGGAGCTCGAAGACCACTACTTCGGCACTCTCAAAACGCGCATCTCGGAGTACATGCGCGATCTCGACGAGACGCTTTGGAGCTACGGCATCTTCGCCAAGACCAAGCACAACGAGGTCGCCCCCGCCCAGCACGAGCTTGCCCCCGTCTTTACGACGACCAACGTCGCCGTGGACGACAACCAGCTCACCATGGAGCTCATGAAGAAGGTCGCAAAGAAGCACGGCCTCGTCTGCCTCCTCCACGAGAAGCCCTTTGAAGGCGTCAACGGTTCGGGCAAGCACAACAACTGGTCGCTCTCCACCGATACGGGGCTCAACCTCCTCGACCCGGGCGAATCCCCCGAGGAAAATCCCCGCTTCATGCTCATTTTGGCATGCGTCATCGCGGCGGTCGACAGGTATCAGGGCGTCCTCCGCGCATGCGTCGCCTCCGCGGGCAACGATCACCGCTTGGGCGCCAACGAAGCGCCGCCCGCCATTCTCTCCGTGTACCTCGGCGACCAGCTCGGCGCCCTCGTCGATAGTATCGTGTTGGGGCGCGAGTATGTGCCGAAGAAGGCCGTCCCGGGCTCCATCGGCGTGCCCGAGAGCCCCATCTTCCCCATCGATACGACGGATCGGAACCGCACGTCGCCCTTTGCCTTCACGGGCAATAAATTCGAGTTCCGCATGCTCGGCTCGCAGGCCTCCGTTGCCGACCCCAACATCGTGCTCAACACCATCGCGGCGGAGCTCTTCTCCGAGGCCGTGGACGAACTCTCGGGCAAAAAGGACTTCGAAAAGGCGTGCAAGGCGTACACCGTAAAGCTCTTGAAGAAGCACTACCGCATCATCTTCAACTACAACGGCTACGGCCCCGAGTGGGAGCCCGAGGCGGAGAGAAGGGGACTTCTCAACAACAAGACGACGGCGGACGCCGTGCCCGAGTTCTTCAAGCGGGAGAACATCGATGTGTTCGTGCGGCAGGGGGTGTACACCGAGAAGGAGGTCATCGCCCGCGCCAATATCCAGCTCGAAAACTACATCAAGACCATCGCCATCGAGGCAAAGACGACGGCGGAGATGGCGCGGCAGGATATCTATCCGTCCGTCAACGGGTACATCACAGAGCTTTGCTCGGCGATCGCCGCCAAGCGCGCCGTCAGCGAAAAATTCCCCTGCACCGCGGACATGGTACTCGCGGAGAAGCTCTCCGCGCTCAACGAGGAGCTCATGGAGGCGGTGGAAGCGCTCGAGGGCGACCTAAAAGAGATGCCCGAGGGCGAGGCGGCGGCGTCGCAGAAGATGGCGCACGTCGTCGTACCCGCCATGGAGCGGGTGCGCAAGGCGGCCGATGAACTCGAAAAGCTCACCTCGAACGACTATTGGCCGTTCCCCAAATACACCGACCTCATGTACAGCGTCAGATAAATTATTCCGCATTTCTCGGCTCCCCCTCTTGGGGGAGCTGTCTGCGTAGCAGACTGAGGGGGTTTCCGCGTTTGTCCTACGCGTCCCGAGCAGCCGCCCGCGCGTTCCGCGCGGGCGGCGTCTCTCCATATTTTAAGCTCGCCTGCTTGTCCCCTCATCATTCTACCCTGTGTTTTTCCTCATTCCCTCGCCCTGCGCCGCCGCGCGTTGCGCGGCGGCGCAGGGCGAGGGAATCTTTCCGCAAGATACGCTCCTCCCCTCGGTCGCCGGTATGGGGGAACCGCGCGGGCGGCGTCTCTTCGTCCCGCTTGACAAAACCCGCGCGCCGCGGTATAATCCGAAGTAGAGGTTTTCATCATGAAAGTCAACGTCAAAAAATTGAACGAAAACGCAAAACTGCCCACGTACGGCTCGGAATTCGCCGCGGGGGCAGATCTTTACGCCGCCGAGGGGGTAGAGATCCCCGCAGGCGAGACGCGCTTCGTGCACACGGGCATCGCGGTGGAACTTCCCGCGGGCACGGTGGGGCTCATCTATGCGCGGAGCGGGCTTGCCTCCAAGCAGGATCTCGCGCCCGCCAACAAGGTGGGGGTCATCGACTGCGACTACCGCGGCGAAGTCATCGTCTCCCTCCACAACCACGGCAGGGAGCCGCGCACGGTCTCTATGGGCGACCGCATCGCCCAGCTCGTCGTCGCCCCCTATTATACCTGCGAATTTGAAGAGGCCGCCGAACTCTCCTCAACCGTCCGCGGCGTCGGCGGCTTCGGCTCCACGGGCACAAAATAGGTTCACAAAATTCTTCCTATACAGAGCCCTGCGGGCGGCATACTGCGGGCAAAGAATTTTCGTGCCCCGCGCGCACTATTCGTCTACTAAGCGCGGCGCGAGGAGCATAGCGACGAAGTAGGGGTTAGTTTGTGCACCTCTCAACAATTCGCCCGCGAATAGAGATGTCCTCAAAGTCATTAAGCGCGAAGTGTCGCGCAAATTGAGGGCGCTGCCGCAAAAGCGTGGTTTTGCTTACTTCGCCCTATGGGCTCGTGCCGCCCTTCGACAACAAAATAAGTGCGGGCGGGGCGCGCAGTAATTTACAGCGCCTCCCCCAGCCCCCTCCATGGGAGGGGGATAAAGGGGGTGGGGCTTCCCTCATACCGCCCGTCAATCAAACACAACGAATTTTCAAGGGAAAAACAGCAATGCGTATGCGAAAAAAGCGGCATCTGGAGCCGCGGATGGAACAATGTACCGCCGTCCTGTTGGCGCGCGGCAAGCCCTGTAAAAATTTGAAGGAGGCGGCGGAAACCTACCGCTTCCTCCTGAATTATGCCGAAATTTTCGGCAACAGCAACCCCGTGGAGCTCGAGATCGGCTGCGGCAACGGCGGTTTTCTGCTCGAAAAGGCGAAGCGCGAGCCGCAGACGAATTTTCTCGCCGTCGAGCTCTGCACCAACGTCATCTTAACGGCGATGGAGCGCACCATGGCGGCGGAACTTCAAAATATCCGCTTTCTCAACATTCCCGCCGAAATTTTGCAATGCTACATTCCCGAACACAGCGTGCAAAAAATTTACCTCAATTTCTCCACGCCCTTGCCCGAAAAGAGCCGCGAAAAACAGCGGCTCACCTCGCAGCGATTTCTTGAAATTTACAAAACGTTGTTAAAAAACGGCGGCGTCATCGAGCAAAAGACGGACAGCGCGGAATTTTTCGATTACTCGATTTCCCAATATGAAGCGGCGGGCTTCCGCGTGGAAGGCGTCACGCGCGATCTGCACAACAGCGAATATGCGCATGCGAACATCGTCACCGAGTACGAAGCGAATTTTACGGCGCAGGGCAAGCCTATCTGCCGCTGCCTCGCCGTCTTGCTCTGATCCCCTCGCCCGTCATTGCCCCCCCCCGCGTCATTCTGAGTGGGGCGTAGCCCTCCGCCCCGCGCGCACTATTTGGTTACTAAGCGCGGCACGTCCCGCCCGCACTATTTTCGACCAAGGGCGGCACAAGCGGCACAGCCGCGCAGTAGCCGTAGGCGAAGTAAGAATCCCGAAGTACGAAGTCCGCCCCTCATACCGAACCGCCATAGGCGGTGGTGGGGATTGTGCCTTTCGCCGCCTCAAAAACCAAATGGAGAACCATGAATTTTTCATCCTACATTCCCACAAAGGTAATCGCGGGCAGGGGGTGCGTGCGGGAGTGCGCCGAAGCCTTAAAGCCCCTCGGCACGCGTGCCCTCATCGTCACGGGGCAGTCGTCCAAGCGCAACGGCGCGCTTGCCGATATCTCGGCCGCGCTCACCCAAAACGCACAACGGTTTGCGGTTTTTGACAGAGTGACGCCCAATCCCACGCTCTCCTGCGTGCGGGAAGGCCTCGCCATGTTGAAGGAGACGGGCGCCGATTTTGTCATCGGGCTCGGGGGCGGCTCGCCCATGGACGCCGCCAAGGCCATCGCCATTTTGGCGGTGGAACCGCGCACCGACGAGGAAATTTTTGCGGGCGGTTACGGCAACGCCGCGCTTCCCATGGCGCACATTCCCACGACAGCGGGCACGGGGAGCGAGGTCACGCCCTACGCCATTTTGACCAACGACTTCGCCCGCACCAAGACGAGCATTTCTTCGCCCGCTCTCTTCCCCAAGATCGCCTTTTTGGACGGCGCATATTGCGACAATTTGCCACCCCATATCACCAAAAATACGGCAATGGACGCCTTTTCGCACGCCGCCGAGAGCATGCTGAAAAATTCCTCCTCGCCCGCCTCGGAGCTGGTCGCCCGCGAGAGCCTGCGCATTCTGTACCCGCTCCTGAAATCGCTTGAAGCTCCCGCCAAGGAGACGCGCGACGCGCTCCTCTGGGCTTCCTGCCTCGCGGGCATGGCCATTGCCCACACGGGCACCACGTTCGTGCACGGCATGGGGTACTTTTTGACCTACGATTTCGGCGTCGACCACGGCCGCGCCAACGGGCTGTTGCTCGGCGAAACGCTCCGCATTTTCGCAGAAAACGGCGTTCCCGCCGTCCAAGCAATTTGCGCCGCGTGCGGGGCGTCCATCGAAGAAATCGCCAAAACGCTGTCGGTTTTGTGCGGCGAGCGCGAAAAAATCCTCCGCAAAACATGCGAGGAATACGCCGCCCGCGCCATGAAAACCAAGAATATCAGAGCGTGCAAATATCAGCCGACCGAGGCCGATATTCTGCGCATCTTTACAAAATCGCTGTGCGGATAGGGGGGAGTATGGAAAAACGGCGGTGTGATTTCAGTTTGGGTGCGGGGCGCATCTCGGAAAAGGCGCTTTTGTACCACGATACGCGGTGGTGCAAGCCCGAGCACCACGACGGCGAACTTTTCGCCATGCTCATTTTGGAGGGCATGCAGGCGGGCGTCAGCTGGAACCTGATTTTGGAGAAGGAGGAAAACTTCCGCCGCGCGTTCGACGGGTTCGACCCCGAAATTGTCGCCGGTTACGGCGAGGAGAAGATCGCCGAACTCATGCAGGATAGGGGCATCATCCGCAACCGCAACAAGATAACGGCAGCAATTACTAACGCCCGCGCCTTTCTCAAAGTGCAGGAGGAATTCGGCACTTTCGATAAATTTATATGGAGTTTCACGGGCGGCAAGCCCATCGACCACCGTTTGAAAAATGTTGCCGATATGCCCGCCAAGGACGCCCTCTCGGAAAAGGTGAGCTTGGAGCTCAAAAAACGCGGCTTCAAATTTGTGGGTCCCACCATTATCTATTCCTATCTCCAAGGCATCGGCGTCCTCAACGACCACTGCGTGGACTGCGATTTCCGGTAAGAAAGCGCCGCTGCTCTATATTCAATTGAGGAGAAAACTCATGGAAGATACCGAAAAGCCGATCGTTGCGAAGAAATCGGACTGGAAAACTTCGGAGATGCCCGCGCGGCATGCAACATTTATGCTCAGGCGCAAAATCGGCGAACCCGAAATGGAGAGGCTGAAGCGCGGCAACATCCCCAAAGAGATGGAGGACAAGTGGTTTTGGTATTTTGAGGACGGCAAATTATATGCGCACCGAAGCTGGACGGGCTATTGCATTTATATCCTGTCCTTCACGCCGAACAGCGATGCGATCGAGGTCACGGTAAACCGCGAGCCCGGGCAATACGGGTGCACCGACGATGCGGAGGACGCGAGGGCTCTCAACAATTTATTGGATTGGTGGACGAAGCCCACGTATGACTATTATCGGGAGTGGCTGGCGGAAACGTTGGACAAATTATCAAAGAAACCGTAACAGTCGGCGCGCAAGGCGATAAGCAAAAAAACCCAAAAAAGAAGTCGGGAATTCGGCTCCCGACTTTTTTATATTGTTCCCTCCGAAATTGCGCCGCCGAGAAACGGTTGCAGGAATTGCTGTTCGCTTTCACCCATCTGTGTTGCGAAATCGCAATATGAGGTAGCGTTTATCGGAATTTTAAGCCCATGTTTTGTAATTACAACATCGTCTCTCGGCGCGACGTTGTTTTCAAATGCCGACCCGCGGTTCAGGTACAAAACTTGGTCGTTGTCGCCGTCTGCCTCCGGGTAGAGATAATATCCCACCTTGGCGTCAAACCGATACATATACGCGAGCACTTGCAGATAATCGTGGCTTCCGATGTTTTCATTCGGCTTATACTTGGCGTCGGCAACAGATCTGTTGACGGCGTTTTTGCCTATAAAATCGGGGTAGATCTCGCCCACATTTTCATGCTCACGTTTGGCATTTTTTTGTTTGGAGAACAAGAACTGCTTCCCTTCTCTGCATTTGTTTTTGGGGTGATAAAAATAATCGTGTTCTTTGCTGCCGATCAGAGAGGCAACGTACTCCTCCCAGAGCCACG
>CANRFK010000009.1 GCA_947629875.1 uncultured Clostridia bacterium | reverse complement strand
CGCCAAAGTGGAGGCTCCCATGAGCGAATTCGAGCGCAGAATGGCGGCGCTTGCGCGCGGCGTCCAGCCCGAATGGTCGGCGCCCCAAGCCCAGCCGCAGCCCCAGCCCCAGCCGCAGCCGCGGGCTCCCTACCCGCCCATCGCGCCCCGCACGGGCGGCTACCGTGCGCAACCGCGCAACGCGGGCTATGCGGACGCCAACCAATACACCTACGATCCCTTCATCAACGGCCTTTCACCGCAGGAAAAGAACGAGTTCGGCGATCTCTTCATCGCCTGCAAGGCGGGCAAGTTCGAGGGGCTTCCCCTCTACACGATCGGCGGGAACAACGAGGAATTCTTCCGCAAGGTGTTCATCTATCTCGGCAAATTCCGCAAGGACATCTCCGCGGAACTCCTCGATAAACTCTACCTCTTCGTGAGCAAAAACGGTTGACGCCGTTTAAGAAGCGGGAGCGCGAATGCGCTCCCGCCTTTTTTTATGGTTTTTATGGAATGGTGAGAATGACGATGGTTCCCTCGCTCTCGCTGTACATGCGCCGCGCCGCGAGCGCATCCACGAGGAACAGCCCCCTGCCGCGCTCGGCGTCCGTATCCGAACACACGGCGCGCTCGGGCGGACGGAAGGCATGTTCGCCGCGCACCGCGATGCGGATCGTCCCCTCTTCCCGCCGCACATTGAAATAGGCGCGCCCGCCCCCGTATTGGAGCGCGTTCACCAAAAGTTCGTTCGCCACGACCTTGCTCTCAAATACGACGCCGTCGGGCACGTCGCCCTCCGAAAGTGCGGCGCACATGCGGCGAAGCGCCTCTTTCAGCGCACCGAAACCGTCGATCTCGAAATTCATCACGCCATACTCTTTTTCAGATTTTCTTTGAGCTTTTGCAACACTTTGCGTTCCATGCGGGAGATGTACATCTGCGATACGCCCATGCGCCGCGCCGTCTCCGATTGGGAGAGCTCCTCGCCGAAGCGGAGGCTCACCATCTTCCGCTCGTCCCCCGAAAGGGTAGAAAGGGCGGCCGCCACTTCGTCGCGCTGTTCCAGCCTTTCGTAGTCGTCGGAGGGGGCGGGGAGAAGGTCGTAAAAACTCCCGCTCTCGCAGTCGCCCGCGGGACGGTCGAGAGAGACGACGCCGCCCGCTTCCATGGCGCGGATGACCTCTTCCTCTCCCACGCCGAGGCGGGAAGCAATGTCGCCCATCGAGGCGGGTTTGCCCGTCTCCGCGGCGATCTCCTCCGCGGCGCGCCGCGCAGCGCCCTTTAATTCCATCACCTTGCGCGGAAGATGCACGAGGCGGGAGCGGTCGCGGAAGTAGTTCTTGATCTCCCCCGCGATGGTGGGCGTAATGTATGTGGTGAAGCGCACGCCCTTGGTCTCGTCGAAGCGCTCCACGCCCTTGATGAGGGCAAGCGAGGCGATCTGCAGGAGATCGTCGTACTCCACCCCCCTTCCCACGAACTTTTTCGCCAGAATTTCGGCAACGTAAAAGTACCGCTCAACGATCTCGTTGCGCAGTTTTATGTCCCCCGTTTCCCTGTATTTGGCGAAAAGTTCGGCTTCGTTCATGCCTTTTCCCCGAAGCGGAACATAATTTCCGCGAGTTTTCCGTTGCTCTGCACCGTCTGTACGGTGCCATTCAGTGCCGTGAGGAGGGCAAAGGAAATTTCATCCTCCTCGGCGGGCGTGCCGTCGCCCTCTCCCTCGCCCGCAATGTGCACGAGAAGGCCTTCGTCCATGGAGAACGTCACGCGCGCAGAGGCATAGCCGCGGTGCATGAGGAGAAGCAGGCTCTCCGTCACGCACACCTTGCAGTCCTCGCTCTCGTCGAGATCCAATCCCGCGAGTGCCGAGAGCCCGCCCGTTGCGAGGCGCACGGTCGTCATTTTATCGCTCCCGAGCGGGAAATACAGCGTCATCAGCTCTTTCATGCTTCGATCTCCATCACTTTGTCGAGCGCGCAGATGACGAAGAGCTTTTTGAGCCGCGGCATGAGCCCAGTAAGGCGCAGCCCGTGCCCGTCCGCCTTGACGCGCTTGGAAATTTTCACGAAGGTGCCGAGCGCAGTGGAATCGATGAATTCCAGCGCCCCGCAGATAAATTCGACGTCGCAGGGAGCGGGCGCGTACGCCTCTTCAAATGCGGCGAAAAATTCGTCGGCATTCTCCGCATCGATCTCGCCCGAGAGCGCGACGCGCAGGGTTTCCCCCGCCGCTTTCACGGTAAATTCTTTCATGTTCCTCCTCCGCCGCCCGCAGGGGGCGCTTTTTCATTTTATACCGCGCAGGCGCGCGCGTTCAAACAGTTTTTTGTAAAATCGCGTTGAGATCGGGCAAAACGAGGTCGGGCTCGTCGGGGAAATTTTTCATCGTCTCCGCGGTCGTCTCCCCCGAAAGCACCAGAACACTGTGCATTTTGTTGTTGCGCGCAAAGCGGATATCCGTGTGCATCCGATCGCCCACCATGCACATTGCGCGCCGTTCTACGCCGTAGCGCGCCGCGACGCCGTCGCCCATCGTGCAAAACGGCTTGCCGATGATAACATCGGGCTTCCTCCCCGAGGAGCGCCCGAACATCGCGAGGAAGGAGCCCACGTCGGGCATGGAACCATCCGAAGTCGGGCACACATCGTCGGGATGGGTCGCCAAAAACCGCACCCCATGTCGCAAAAAACAGTCGAATTTGCGGATCTTATCAAAGGTGAGCGAGACGTCGTACGCGAGCACGCACACCGCGGGGCGCTCCTCGTCCAACACGATGCCCTCCGCGCGGAAGGCCTCCTTCAAGGCGTCCGTGCCGAGGAGAAACACCCGCTCCCCCGCATGGTGCGCCTTTAAGTATTCCACCGTCGCCGTCGCCGAGGTGTACACGCCGTCCCTATCATCGAACAGCCCGATGCGGCGCAGTTTTTCCTCGTACTGCGCCTCCGTCTTGGACGAATTGTTGGTGAGAAACACCAGCTTTTTGCCCATTTCCCGCAGCGTTTGCAGGGTTTTGGGCATATCGCCGATGGGCGTCTCGTCCACGTACACCGTCCCGTCCAAGTCGAGCAGGAACAGCTTTGTCGCCTGTAATATCTCCGAATTTGTCATGTTCGCTCCATCAGCCCGAAGTCGCGGATGATCGCCGAAAGTCCCTGCGGGCAGTGCTCGGGCAGGGAATACAACGCATCCGAAATGCCGCCGTTTTCCCCGTTTTTCTTCAAAAACGCGCAACCGTTGTGCGTTTCGCGGAGAATGACTTGCATTTCCGAGAAAAGATCGGAGCGCCGCCGCTCCAAGATGAGGGCGCGCCGCGCGTACTCCTCCGCCGACGGAATGTGCACGTCCGCCGCAGAGACGCCCGCACGCTTTGCCCGCGCCGCGTAGTCGGGCACGACGTATTTGCGCGGCCTTCCGCGCCCGAAGAACGCCCCGTAGAGGGAGGAAAGTTCATAAAAAGCGCGAAACGCTGTGGGTTTTGGGTAGAGACGGGCGAGCACTGCCCCCTCGCCCTGCCATGCTCCGCCAAGTTCGCTCCTGCGGAGGGCGGCATTTGCGCGCACGATCTCCTCGGGGGTGTCCCCCTCCGCCGCGCAGAGCTGCTCCCTTTGAAAGCCGAATGCCGAAAGCGCCCGCGCCTCGAAGCGCGCCAACCGCGCAAGCATGAGCCTTGCCTGCGCCTCGTCGAGACGGGGCTCCATGAGGGCGACGTCGCAGAAAATTTTTGCCCGCGAAAGCGGCACATTCATCGGCGTGTCATCCAAAAAAACCGACCCCATGTCCCCAAAAATGCCGAAACATGCCCCGTCCGCGGGTGCAACCGCGCAGGGCACGCGCCGCACGGAGGCAAAGAAGCGCGCGGCCGTCATTGTGCTTTCACCGCCCGCCGCAAACACGGCGCCCACCGCATCGGGCACGGAGAAGAGCGGCAGCGCGTCGGCTCCGTCCAATACCACCGAGATGGCGCGCTTGAGGCGCGCCGCAAATGCGAGCGCGTGGCACGCTTCCCCGTCCGAGACGAACAAAATTTTTCCCGCCGTCTCCGCGGCAAACGCCGCTACGGCGTCTGCGAGCGAACAAAAATGCAGTTCGTCTCCGTCCTTTGTCCTGCCTGTCTCTACGGCGTTTGTCATCGGTACGTGTCCGGCGAGCTGCATCGTACACCTCTATGAGAGAATTTTTTTCAGTTTTTCCAATAAAATATCGTCGTCTTGGGGCGTGCCCACGGTGATGCGGCAGAAATCGGAGATGCGGGGTCTGTTCCAATAGCGCACGAGCACCCCCTCCTCTTTGAGCCGCGCGTAAATTTCGCCCGCGGGGACAGCAGCCCTCCCCGCAAACAGGAAGTTGGAGCCGCTCGGGAGCACCGTCATGCCGAGCCCCTCAAGCGCCCTGCGGAGCCGTTCCCGCTCCTCTACAACGAGGCGGACGGTACGGTCATGATATTCCGTGTCGGCGAGCGAAGCGGCGCACGCGGCGGCACAGACGGCGTCCACGGGGTAGGAGTTGAAGCTGTTCTTCATGCGCATGAGCCCCCCGATGAGCGCGGGCGCGCCCACCGCATAGCCGCAGCGGATGCCCGCGAGCGAATGGCTCTTGGAGAACGTCTTGATGACGAGAAGATTGGGATATTTTTGGATGAGCGGCGCGCACGTCTCCCCGCTGAAATCGGTGTACGCCTCGTCGAGCACGACGAGTTTTTGGGGTACGGAGGCGATGAACTGCTCCATCTCGCCCGCGGGAACCACGATGCCCGTCGGCGCGTTGGGATTGGCGATGAAGTACCCGCCGCACTCTGCTTCGCGCATCGCCGCAAGGTCGAGAGCAAAGTCCTCTTGGAGGGGCACAACGTGCGTTTTCACGCCGAACATGGCCGCGAACACTTCGTAGAAGGAATAGGTGACGTCGGCAAAGCACGCCGCGCGCTCGTCGTCGAAGAAGGCGGCAAAGGCGAGCGCGAGCGCCTCGTCCGAGCCGTTGGAGACGAACACGTTCTCCCGCGAAACCCCCTCGACCCGCGCAATGGCGTCCCTCAAATCGTCGGCGTCGGGATTGGGGTACCGCCGCAAATTCTCGCACGGGAAAGAGGCGATGGCCTCTGCAACGCGCGGCGAGGGCGGGTACGGGTTCTCGTTGGTGTTCAATTTTACGTAGATGCCGCTCTTCGGCTGCTCCCCTGCCGTGTAGGGCGTGATGGAGCGCGCGCGGCGACTGTAAAATTCCATAACTCTATTTTACCCCGAAAAAGGCGGATTGTCAACGGCTTACAGGGGGATCGCAAGCGCGATGCCGCTCGCGGCATACCCCGCCGCAACGCCGATGAGATACATTGCAAGCATAATTCCGGCTGCGCGGAGGGCGCTCTTTCCCTTGCCGAACAACACGAGATACCCGAGCCCCGCGTTCGTCACGAGCCCGCCGAGGAGCCCGCCGAACCCGATGCCGCCGAGGGCATACACTTCGGCAAGCACGACGGACGAGGCGCAGTTGGGCACGAGCCCCACAAGCGGGCAGACGAGGGGCTGGAACCAATACCCCGCGCCCTGCAAGAAGCCCACGACGCGCGCCTCCCCGATGCCGAAGAACAAAAATCCGAACGCAAGATTGACGAGGAGCACGAACGCCGCCACTTCCAGCGTGTGCAGAAGGGGCGAAACGAGGTACAGCCGCAGCGTGGAGGGGTGCTTGTGCTCGCACACGGTGAGCTCATCGCACGCGCAGTCGCCGTGCTCGTGATCCTCCCCGTGCTCTTCGTGCCCCTCTTCTTCGTGAACGTGGTCATGCGCTTCTTCATGCGCTTCCTCGTGCCCCTCTTCGGCGGGAAGATGGGCGTGAACGGGCATGGGCGCAAGCGCGGCGCGCTTTCGGAACAAGAGATCGGCGGCATAGCCGAGGCCGATCCCGAGCGCCAATTTCGCCCCCAAAAGCCCCAAGACGGTGTACAGGCGCTCCGTCCAAACGAAGCCCGCCTCGGACGAGAGAAGGAGCACAAGGAGCCCCTCGTCGCTCGTGGCGATGAATACCGCGAGGAGCGCGCCGAGCGTCACATGGCGGTGCTCGTAGAGCTTGGCGGCCATCACGGAAAAACCGCACATGGGGACAAGCCCCGTGGCCGTGCCGATGAGCGGCGCGCACTTGCCCGAGAGCAGGCGCGAAGGCTTGCCCACGCGCGTGTTGTGCTCCATGAGTTCGATGAGAATGTACATGAGGAAAAGGAACGGCACAAGTTTCAATGTGTCGAGCAAAGCGTCTACGATCACGTCATACCACATAGCCCTTCCTCCTCTTGCATTATTCTATCCGTTTTCCCCGCTTTTGTCAAGAAAAGAACGCCCGTGCAAGACGGGCGTTCTCGTACCTTTCAAAAATTATTCCTTGGGTTCCTCTTCCGTCGTTTCGGCGGGAGTTTCCTCGGGCTCTTCGGCGGGAGCTTCGGCGGCCGCGGCAGCTGCGGCGGCTTCCTGCGCCTTCTTCTCCATCTTGGCGTCGCGCTTCATCTGCTTCTTCATCTCTTTCGTGACGACGCGCGCCGCTTCGATCTGCGCCTTCATCTCCTGCGGTGTAGGAGGCACGAACGCCGCGCCCTCCGCATTCTCGGGGATCTCGTCGTAGTGCTCATCGCGCTCCAACATCGTGGCTTCGGTGAAGCCGTCGAAGAGGTGGATGTGGCGGGCGTCGAAGGCAAGTTCGATGGTGTCGCCAAGTTCGACGACGGCACGCGAGGAGATCTTCGCGATCATCTGCGAGGTGCTATCGACGATGGAGCCCTTCTCGCTCTCGTAGTCGACATCGCAGTAGATCTGCATCTCGGAGCCGAGCTTTTCGATGACTTCCACCTTGGCCTTCACGATGGTATCGGGGGATTCGGCGATGAAACGCTGATCCTGATGGATATCTTCGGGACGGACGCCGAGGGTCACCGTCTTGCCGGTGTTCACGTACTCTTCGAGGTTCTTGATCTTGGCGACCATCGTGTTGGGAAGCAAAATTCTGTTGCCGCCGATGAAGTTGACGTAGATCTTGCCGTTCTCTTCGGTGATGGTGGACTCCTTGAAGAAGTTCATCTGCGGCGTGCCGATGAAGCCCGCGACGAAGAGGTTGATGGGATAATCGTAGAGATTTTGAGGGGTATCCACCTGCTGCATGAAGCCATCCTTCATGACAACGATACGGGTGCCCATCGTCATGGCCTCGATCTGGTCGTGCGTGACGTAGATGAACGTCGTGGCGAGGCGGACGTGGAGCTTACTGATCTCGGTACGCATCTGCGCACGGAGTTTTGCATCGAGGTTGGAAAGGGGCTCATCGAGAAGGAACACTTTGGGTTCGCGGACGATGGTTCTGCCGAGCGCAACACGCTGGCGCTGACCACCCGAAAGAGCCTTGGGTTTGCGGGAAAGATAATCGGTGATGCCGAGGATCTGCGCCGCCGCCTTGACTTTGCGGTCGATCTCTTCCTTGGGAACTTTGCGGAGTTTGAGGCCGAACGCCATGTTGTCGTAAACGGACATGTGGGGATAGAGGGCGTAGTTCTGGAACACCATTGCGATATCTCTATCCTTGGGGACGACGTCGTTAACGAGTTTGCCATCGATATACAGTTCGCCCGAGGAGATCTCTTCGAGACCTGCGATCATGCGGAGCGTCGTGGACTTGCCGCAGCCCGAGGGGCCGACGAATACCATGAATTCCTTATCCCGGATGTCGAGGCAGAAGTTGAACACCGCCTGATTGCCGCCGGGATATACTTTGTTGATGCCGATGAGTTTAAGACCAGCCATAATTTCCTCCCTGTTGGTTACAATTTTTTATAACATTATTTTACATGATTTTCGCATAAATGACAAGGGAAAATGAGAACAAACTTCGCCGCGGTTTTTGTACAAGTTGCACAAAAAGTGACGCGTGCCCGCGCGCTCCAGTGGAGCGGAAGCTCCGCCGTAGACGGTGATGCGGCGGGCATAATCTATCACCTCATCCGTCACCTACGGTGACACCTGTCTCGGACGGGTAGAGTCCCGTCCTCGGTCGCCGTTCGCGCCGTCCGATGCGCGAACTTACCGCGGAACGCCTCGCACAGGCCACAGGACTGATGCTCATGGTGCGTTCCGCGACCTCAAAGGAGAAGGCAAGACGGACTTCGTTTGCGGGAAGATTCGCTCGCCATCTGTCCGCCGCGCAAAGCGCGGCGGACAGATGGCTCGGAATGAGGGGTATTTTGGGCTTGGTTATATTGGATATTTTTCCTTTTTATCCCTCCCCGCGCGCGCAGTTCCCCCCGTAGGGGGGAACTGCGCGCGCGGGGAGGGATAAATTTTTTCGGCGCGGCCCGCCCTTTTCCTCGCCCGCACGACACAGTTTCCGATTTTATTGTAGCATGGCGCGCGCAAGAATACGGGTATGTATGACAAGGTTTTTGAAATTTTTTAAGATACGCTCGCCCGCGCCCGTCCGCGAAAGCGGACGGGCGCGGGCGAGCGTATGAGGGATGAGTGATACACCCCTTCCGTCTGCCTGTGGCAGACACCCACCCCTCGAAGGGGTGGGCAAGTTGGGGGGGGGCGGGGACAAAAAAATCTCACGGGAAACCGTGAGATTTTTTGTTTGTTTTGTTGCCCCTCATCCCTACCCTATTGCGGAGAAAGGCTCCACATATCATACGGTCGCCTTTCCCGAAGACCCCACCCCCCTACCCCCCTCCCATGGAGGGGGCGAGTAGGAAGGCTCCCAAGAGGGGGCATGAGGGCAAGAATTGAGGTTTTGCGCTACCGATTACTCGGCAGCTGTGTGTTCTTGGCTACCAATCAGTCGGCGTTCAAATCCGTATAGGTAACATTCACCGTAGGATTTTCCACGTAGCAATGGTCGGGCTTCAACGTAAAGGTGTACACCGGCGCAAGGTGCGTACCCGCTTTCAAAGGCGTAATGGTGTACGTCTGCACCGAGGAATAACCCGACGTGGTCTTGCTCGTGAAGGCGTACGTCAAAACGATCTCATCCGCGTTCTTGCTCCAATCCACTGTAACCGTCAAGTCGCAATCGGTCATTGCCGTCTTGAAAGCCGTCCAATAATCCGCGCCGTTGGCGGTCTCGTCCTGTGCGTTGCCGTTTACCGTTCCGTCCGTGCCATAGCCCTCGTACGTTCTCGTAAACGCTTTTGCAATGGAGAAGTTATACCGCTCATAGGTTTGTTTCCAATTCCCGTCAGCAACGGCTGCCGTTAAATAGTTGTCGAAACGGAAGTTGAAAATGTCACTCCAATACGCCTGATAAGGACGAATTGTTGCGCAAACGCCATGATAATTTTCTGTCGCTGCCGAGTGCATTTCGCCCGTGAGCGTAACTTTTTGCCCCGCTTTGATATCAAGCGCATAGAATTCGGTGCCCCAATAATTATCGCCCGTCGTTGTTCCGACTACCACGCCTTGCGTCACCGTCTGCGTATCTTGGATCTCTTCCGCGATTTCCGCAAGCGTAGAACGGGTAATGTGGGCATTCGTCAAAGTCGCTTTTTCACCGACAAGGCAGAAATGGATATCCTCCAATTCGCCGCGGATCTGATATCTCATCGTGAGCGTATGCTCTCCCTGCGTCCCATTCAACGGCGTAAAGTTGGATTTGAGGGTGTAGACAATTTCAATCAGATTGTAGGAAAGGTAACTGATCTTGGCGTCGAAATGGGTGTACCCTGCTGTTGCCATCAGGCTCATGTCGTCAGACCAATTCCTTGTTTCACTCTGTGTGTCAACGACCCAATCCGTCAAAACTTCGACCGCCTCGTTGGTATAAGGGAATGTGGGATGTTCGGGATTGATACGCCAATCGTATGCAAATGCCGCAGTATTCGCCCAATCTTCGCCCTTAGCGAAGTTGAAATACACACCATTCCAACGAGCTGCTGCGGTCAACGTAAGCGTACCCGTAAGCGTAAGCACATCGCCCTCTTTGAGCGCTTCGGGATATGTCCAGTAGGTCGTTGCCCAGTTCTCGCCTGCCGTAATGGTGCCGAGATCAAGCTCTTTGCTCAACGTCCAAGTGGCGTAGACGATGATGATGTGCTCTTCGCCCGCTTCGGCGATCGAACTATCGGCGGTCGCGCCTTCGAGAGCGGTATCGTTGTGCTTCAACTTCCACCCTGCAAAGGTGTAATTCGCCTTTGTGGGCGTGCCGAGGTCGGTATACTCATCGTCCTCTTCGATGACGGTGCCCTCTTTGACGGTGATCGTCTTGAAGGGGCTCTCGTAGCTATCCTTCTCCGCGAAGAATTTCACGGTGTACTCGATCTCCTGAGGCTGGGGGTCTTCGGTCGAGGCGGTGCCGCCCGCACTCTTGAACTCGGTGGGAGTAGACAATTCTAACGCAGGGATCACGCCGTAATACTTATCCGCATCTTTGTAGATATAAAGACCCGCATCCTGGTAGGTACTCATTTTGAAATACACGACCACATAACCGCCGGCAACGGCTTCGGTAAAGTCATATGAGCTACCGACTTCAATTTTCTTACTATCGAAATCGACCTTAACCTCTCCCGAGGTGGTAGTCATCGACCACTTGCCCGTAAACTTAATATGCGCAGGAAGTTCGGTTCTCGCCGAGAGGGTGACATCTCCGCTGCTGTATTTCAGGCTATCGCCCTCGATGGAGAAAGTGACTTCCATATAATTCACAGTCCCCGTATATCCATCGCCCGACTTGACGAGCGCGGTATATTGGTAGTTGGTTCCTGTCTTGATGACCGCATACCCGGTTTTGCCGCCTTCATCGAGGTCGATGGTGATCTCGATGTTGTCGCCCGTCCAAAGGCCTTCGATATTTACAGTGGGCTGAGGATCAGTACCCCCCCCCTGTTTGATGAGCTTATACGGGTTGGACAATTCGGCGTAGTATATATAGTAATCCTCACCGTCGGAATAAACGATGTAAATCGTCTTGAGCGGCGCTCCAAATCCCATATTGATTGATGTGGAGAAAACTAAATATTCACCGACAGCAATCGGGTCGCCATCAAAATCGGTTTCATCTATCGTTTTTTCGGTAAAATCGATGATGCGATTGCCATACTCCGTCTTATACGTCCCCTCGAGGGAGATCGCCTCGGCAGTGCCCTTGGTGTAGGTCGTTGCAGCGCCGCCGCCGATCTTCACGGAGAACGTTTCACCGTCGTAAGAAATCGTCACTTGCTTTTGTTGAATAAATTCTTCCCCGGTGTAACCGTCCCCTTCTGCCGTAAGCGCGCAGTAGGTATATTCGACCCACCCGCCCTTATCGGTCTTGATCACCGCGTGGAGCGTTGTGCCGTCGCTATCCTGTGCAATGCTGACGGTGTTTTGCCCGTTCACCCAAGTGCCGACATAGTCGCCAATGGGAGCCGGAGCCTTCTTCCAATGCGCCGTGAGGGTGATGGTAGTCTCATCCGCATCGGCGGCCTTCACGGTGTAGGTTTCGCCGTCCACCTTGCCGCTCTTGGAATACCAGCCATCGAACAGCCAGCCGTCGGCGGGTTCGGGATCGGTGAGGGTCACGGTGCCGTTCAACTTCTTGCCGGTCACTTGTGCAGGAGGCTGCGTACCCGCTTTCGCGTGGCTATCTTCGCCGAAGCTGAATGCAACGGTGTAGGTCGTTGAAGCCTCTTTCCAGTGTGCGGTGAGGGTGATGGTCAATCCGCCCTCCGCATCCAAATCGGCGACGTCGACAGTGTAGGTAGCGGTTGTCACCTTTACGTCGCCCTTCTTATACCAGCCGTCGAACTCCCAACCTTCGGCGCCCTGCGGCGTGGGAAGGGACACGGAGCTGCCGGCCGCCTTGCCCGTGACATCGGAAACCGACGCGCCGGGAGCGGCATGATCGCCGAGATCAAAGTGGACGTCGTAGATCTTCGTCCACGTTGCAAAGAGGGTGGCGTTACTTCTCGGCATGGTGAACGAATTGAAATACAGGCCGTCAAGTTTATAGCCCTCTCCGTTTGCCTTTGCTTGCCATTCGTTGAACTTGTAGCCCTCTTTTGCGGCGGGCGTTGCGGGGTAGTAGACCTCGGTGCCCCAAGCTACCTGCTCGGAGGCCTTGGCGGGGTCGTCGGTGCCTTCGCCGTAGTCGTAGGTCAGGGTGAAGGTATCCTTCTGCCACTGCGCGGTGAAGGTGACGGCCTCCGTCCCAACGGTGTAGGACGCATGGTCGGTGCCCTTCTTGTAAATTGTTTCATCGCCTGTGACTTTCCAACCGAGGAAGGTGTAGCCGTCGCAAGTGGGCTCTTCATCGGGAATCGTGTAGGCGCCCGCCGTAGCGGTGGTGTTTGTGGGCATGCCTTTGAGCGTCTCATCGACGGTTTCGTCAAGGGTGCCCTTATCGAACGTGATGGAAACTTCGTCCGCTTCGATCTTCTTCCAAACGGGGGTGAAGTGGATCTCCGTGCCGCCATCGAGCGACGCGATGATCTCGGACGTGAGCGTGAAGGATGTGATCACGTCGTTTGAGCCGTCCATCTTCCAGCCCTGGAATACGTAACCCGTGAGCGAGAGCACGGGAAGCAGTGTGTCGGGCTCCGCGGTGGTGACGGTAACCCTCGGAGGGATCGTGCCGACGATATTGCTATCGGGATCGGCATCTGCGGGTTTGGTCTTATCGAACGTCAACCTGTAATCGATGAGCTCGATGACCGCCGTGAGTTCGACGTCCTTCGTGACCTGATACTTCTTGGTGATGGAGTATTCGCGGGTGTCATTCGCGTTAATCTTTTCACTCCAAGCATTCAATACGTAGCCGGCTTCCGTAGCAACGGTGGGAAGATCGATGAGATCGCCCTCCTTTGCGGTGATGGCAGCCACCGTTGCGCCCGCCGCGGCGTGCGCACCGAGTTTGAACGTAATCGTGTACTCCGCAATGTCCTGCGTGAGTTCTGCGGGCACACCGAAAGCCCCGCCGAGAATATACTCCTTGCCGGCATCCTCATAAACAAAGTAATAGGAGTAAGTCGTCTCTTCCTCCAAGTCGTCGTATTCCTCCGCGACGAGGACGAGATACTTGCCGATGACTTTGGTCGTGAACGGATATTCTGCCCCACTTACGATGATGCGGCTCTCGTTAAAGTGGATCAAGTTCGCCGTAATGTCCGAGGCGCCCTTATACGTGCCGTAAGGCACAGGCCCACGGGCGGGAAGTTGGATGCCGTCCGTAAACGTCGTGGTGACTGTTTCGTTCCCAAATCCGCTCTGGCTCGGGGCTACCTTTGTCATTGTAAGTTGACTATCCGCAAGCGTGAACGTGTACGACGTAGAATAGAGTTTGTACGTATAGCTACCGCTCGACAACGTAAGCGTATAATAATCAATTGCATATTCCGGATAATCGGGATCGGACTGATCGGCGGTATAGATGATCGCCTCGGCGGTCTCTTTATCCTCGGAGAGTTTGATCGTGACCTCGGTGGTGACGCCGTCGGCCTCCGTCGTCCAAACGCCCTCAATGGAAGTTGCGGGCTTGGGCGTATTATCCGCCCACGTTGCGGTGACGGTGATGGATTCAGAGACGGTGATCTCAGCCTTCGCGGCCTTGGTATCGGCGCCGACCTTCCAGCCGAGGAAGGTATAACCGTTCCAAACGGGCTTATCGGGAAGCGTGACCGTCCCGCCGGCGTTCATCGTGACAGAAGCGGGAAGCGTGGTCGTGCCCGCATAAGCCGTATCGCCGCAGGAACCCAAACTATATGTGACGGTAACCTTCGCGGACGCATCCTCCGCCCACTGCGCGGTGAGCGTGATGGTGCCATCTACGGCGTCGGCGGCCTTTACCGTGTAGGTGGTGCCGCTCACTTTGCCGCTCTTCGCGCTCCAACCGTCGAACTTCCAGTTCTCTTCGGCTTCGGGCGCGGTGAGCGTAATCGTATCGCCGACTTTCTTTCCCGTCTGCGATGCGGGCGCCGTGACGCCATCGGCGGCATGGTTCGCTTCCCCCTCGCCGAGGCTGAACGCCACGGTGTAGGTCTCCGAGGCGGGGTCTTCTTTCCCGCCGCAAGCCGCCAATACGCCGATCCCGAGGCATGCCATCAGCATGACGACGAGTACGCGTAAAATGTGCTTCTTCATACTATCCTCCTGACAAAAATATGTTTGTTGGTTCGCCCCATTTTTATGCGCCACTCCGCGGGGCAACGCCCCCACTTCTTGCGCCGACCGCCGAGATTTGCATATAATGAGACAATTATAAAATAATTATACTACAATCACCCCCCCCCGCGTCAAGCGATTCGAGGGGATTTTCTCTCTATTTTGGTAAAATTTATGCAAATTTTACAATTTATTGAATGACATGGCTGCATATATTCGCGCGAGCGCATGATTTTATAAATTTTTCGGGGCGTTGGCACATTTGGGACGATGAGGGCGAAAGATACACGCGCCGCCCGAGCGTGATGCGCTCGGGCGGCGCGGTATGGGGGAAACCCCCTCCGTCACCTGCGGTGACACCTCCCCCAATGGGTGGAGGCAAGAGAGAAGGCGCGCCCGCCCCAAGGGAGCGGGCGCGCCGTAAATATGCCATACATTATTTATTTGTGCCGATTTATGAGAAGGCGGACTGCGTTTTTCGGGATTCTTCACCGTCGCCCGAGCGCAACGCGCTCGGGCGACGGTTCAGAATGACGCGGAAAAACAAGCACGGGGCGGGGCAGAATGACGCTGGAAACAAGCGCGGGGCGGGGCAGAATGACGCTGGAAACAAGCGCGGAGCGGGGCAAAATGACGCGGTAGACCGCACGAAAAGCCCCACCCCCCTAACCCCCCTCCCGAGGAGGGGGCAAGTAAGGAAGCCCCCCACGGAGGGGCAGGGATGGAAGGCTTTCGAGGAGGGGCAGGTAAGGGGTAACAACCCCCACCTGACGCGGCAAGCCGCGCCACCCGCCCCCTTCAAAGGGGGCAGGTCAAGAAGGCTCCCGAGGAGGGACGAGAGAAAGGAGAAGGCGCGCCCGCTCCAACGGAGCGGGCGCGCCGTAAAATATGCCATACATTATTGATTTTTACATCGGTTTATGAGAAGTCGGACTTCGTTTTTCGGGATATCTCGACTGCGCTACTTCGCCTGCGGCTCGTGCCGCGCCCGCGCTTAGTAGACGAGATGGTACGCGCGGGGCAGAATGACGCGGAAACCCCTATCCCCCGCTACGCGGGTACTTCCCCCAAAAGGGGGAAGCAAAAAGGCGGTTACGCAGATTGCTTGTAGACGAGTTTGGGCTTTGCGCCCTTCACCACGCAGTCGCGCGTGATGATGACTTCCTCCACGTTCTTCTCGGAGGGGATATCGAACATGACATCGGTCATGAGCCCCTCGATGATGGTGCGCAGCCCCCTTGCGCCCGTCTTCAAACGGATGGCGGTGTTTGCGATCTCGCGCACGGCGCCCTCCTCCACGGTGAGTTTGACGCCGTCGAGCCCCACCAGTTTCTGGTACTGCTTGATGATGGCGTTGCGCGGCTGGGTGAGGATGTTGACAAGGGCGTCCTCGTCGAGCGCCTGCAACGCCACGACGATGGGAATGCGGCCGACGAACTCGGGAATGAGCCCGAATTTGGTGAGATCCTGCGGCTTGACGTCGTCGAGGAGGGTGTAGTCCACCTCGTTCTCGCCGAGCTTCACCTTGCCGCCGAAGCCGAGCCCCGAATCGTCCTTTCTTGCGCTGACGATCTTATCCAATCCCACGAACGCCCCGCCGCAGATGAACAGGATGTTGGTGGTATCGATGCGCATGCAGTCCTGCTGGGGATGCTTTCTGCCGCCCTGCGGCGGCACGTTGGCGACGGTGCTCTCGATGATCTTGAGGAGCGCCTGCTGCACGCCCTCGCCCGAGACGTCCCTTGTGATGGAGACGTTCTCCCCCTTGCGCGCGATCTTATCGATCTCGTCGATGTAGATGATGCCGCGCTGGGCGCGCTCGATATCGTAATCGGCGTTCTGGATGAGCTTCAAGAGGATATTCTCGACGTCCTCGCCGACGTAGCCCGCCTCGGTGAGCGTGGTGGCGTCGCTCGTTGCGAACGGCACGTTGAGGATGCGGGCAAGCGTGCGGGCGAGCAGCGTCTTTCCGCTGCCCGTGGGGCCCAAAAGCAGAATGTTGCTCTTTTCGATCTCCACATCGTCCTCGTCGCTCTTTGCCGTGGCGCCCGCAAGCGAGTTGATGCGCTTGTAGTGGTTGTAGACGGCGACGGAGAGCACGCGCTTGGCCTTATCCTGCCCGATGATGTACTTATCGAGCTCCTCCTTGATCTCCGCGGGCTTTTTGAGCTCCACGGGCTCGAAGTTTGCAGAGGGCGTCTTTTCCAGCATATCGTTGCAGAGCTCGACGCACTCATCACAGATGAAAACGCCGTCGGGTCCCGCAAGCAATTTTTTTACCTTTGCCTTCTCCTTCCCGCAGAAGGAGCAATGTTGTTCGTATTTACTCATAAAACCTCTCGTTTCGTTGAATTTCTTTTTTCGTCCGCGCCTTTGGGGGCGCGTGCTCAAAAATAAATTCAACGAGGAATGTAACGTTTATGGGATATCAACCCTATCTCAATGTTCGCTTATTACGACATTAAGCCGCAAGTATGCGGCAAATTGGGTGCGCTGCCGCAAAAGCGTGGTTTTGCTTACTTCGCCCTATGGGCTCGTGCCGCCCTTCGACAACAAAATAAGTGCGGGCGGGGCGCGCCGTAATTTACAGCAAGGGCAGCGATACGGTTGCCCCCGCCGTGCAGTAACTCGGCGAAACGATGACACCCCTCATTCGGAAAAGGCTCCTCATATCATACGGTCGCCTTTCCCGAAAGCCTCAAGGAAGGCTCCCCCGACGGGGAGGGGGATATCGGACTTCGTTTTTCGGGATTCTTCGGGGGCGTTGCCCCAATCAGAATGACGCGAAAACCCCTATCCCCCGCTGCGCGGGTACTTCCCCCAAAAGGGGGAAGCAAGGAATGCCTACGATACCGAGGGGAAGCAAGACGAAATTACCGCTTTTCGTAGACGCGGTCGATGAGGCCGTAGGATTGCGCCTCGTCGGCGGTCAGGTAGTTATCCCTGTCGGTATCCGCCGCGATCGTCTCGTACGGCTTGCCCGTGTTCTCCGCAAGGATCTTCGTCATCTTCTCCTTGATGCGGAGGATGTGCTCGGCCTGAATTTTGATGTCGCTCGCCTGACCCTGTGCGCCGCCGAGGGGCTGGTGGATCATGATCTCGCTGTTCTTTAAGGCGTACCGCTTGCCCTTCGTGCCTGCGGCGAGCAGAAACGCCCCCATCGACGCCGCCAAGCCGATGCAGATGGTGGAGACATCGCACTTGATGTAGTTCATCGTATCGTAGATGGCCATGCCCGCGGAGACAGAGCCGCCCGGGCTGTTGATGTAGAGGCTGATATCCTTGGTGGGATCCTTCCCCTCCAGATAGATGAGCTGGGCGACGACGGTGTTGGCGACGGCGTCGTCGATCTCGCCCGAGAGGAAGATGATGCGATCCTCCAAGAGGCGGGAATAGAGGTCATAGCTGCGCTCGCCGCCCGACGTGCGCTCCACCACATAGGGAATGAGAACGTCTTTCATTTATTCCTCCTTCTCGGCGGGCTTTTTCGCCGCGGGTTTTTTGGCTTCGGTCTTCTTGGCCGCGGGCTTCTTCGCCTCGGGTTTTTCCTCGGTGAAGAGCACCATCTCGTTGTTTGCCATGAGGAAGTCGAAGAGTTTGGTCACCTTGATGTCGTTCTCGATGTACTCCTTCTGGCGGGGATCCATCGTCTTTTCGTACTCCTCTTTCTCCTTGCCGACGGAAGCGGCCTGCTCGGCAACTTTCGCGCCTATCTCCTCCTCCGTTGCCGTGATGTTTTCGAGTTCGATGAGCTTTTCGACGATGAGCTGGTGCAAAACGGCGCGGCGGGCGTCCTCTTCGAACGTCTTCTTGTACTCCTCGCGCGTCTTGCCGATGTAGGCGAGGTAGTCATCCATGCGGATGCCTTGATACATGAAGTTGTACTCCATTCTCTGGAGGGAGGCGTCCTCCTGCCGCTCTATCATGACGTCGGGAATGTCCGCCGTCGCGGTCTTGGCGATCTCGGTGAGGATGGCGTCCTCCGTCTCGTTGGTGGAGCGGGTCTTGGCGTTGCGCTCCAACCGCTCGCGCACCTTGGCGCGGTAGGCTTCGAGGGTGTCGCTCCCCATCTTCTTTGCAAATGCGTCGTCGAGTTCCGCAAGTTTCTTGCCCGTGATCTTGTGGAGGGTCACGGTGAACACGGCGGCCTTGCCCTTCAAGTCCTCCGCCTGATAGTCCGCGGGGAAGGTGACGGGGATATCCTTGGTCTCGCCGATGTTCATGCCGACGACCTGATCCTCAAAGCCGGGGATGAACTGCCCCGAGCCGAGCGTGAGGTCGTACCCCTGCGCGGTGCCGCCGTCGAAGGTTGCGCCGTCCACCTTGCCCTCAAAGTCGATGTTGACGATATCGCCGTTCTCTGCGGGGCGGTCGGTGACTTCCACGCTCTCGGCGGTGCGCTCGCGGGTCGCCTGAATGTCTTTTTCCACGTCGGCGTCCGTCACAGTATACTCAAACTTGTTGATTTTTATACCCTTGTACGAGCCGATGGTGACGTCGGGGCGGACGGGGGTGGTGGCGACGAGCACGACGTTCTCCTCGGAGAAGTTTTCGCCGAGAGAGACCTCGGGATCGCCGACGGGCGTGAAGGACTTTTCCTCCTTTTCGAGGACTTCGGGGTAGTGCTCCGAGAACAGAATGTTGAGCGCATCCTCATAGAAGAGCCCCTTGCCGTAGTAGAGTTCGAGAACGTGCTTGGGCGCCTTGCCCTTGCGGAACCCGTTGACCGCGTACTTCTTGCGGTTTTCGAGGTAGGCCTTGTTGTTGGCCTCCGCCCACTCCTCGGGCGTGAAGGTGAGCGTGATCTTGACGGTGCTCTTTTCTGCGGGTGCAAATTCGTACTTCATGGTGATAACTCCTAAAAGATGATTTCTGCGTAAGCAATGGCTATTTTACCATATCCGTTCCCAAAAGGAAAGCGTTTTTATTTACAATTTTTTTATTTTGCGCTATAATGTGGAGGAAAAAACCACGCGTTGATGGGAGGATACCGTGCCACAGGATGCGTTTACGCTGCGGCTTGTAGCGAAGGAACTTGATACCGTGCTCCGCGGAGGGCGCGTAAACAAGATCGCCCAACCGGGACGGGAGGAGGTCTCCCTTCTCATATACACCGGAAAGGGCACTTTGAAACTGCTTCTCTCGGCAAATGCCTCGGCGTGCGGGGCATATTTTACCGAGGCCGAACGCGAAAACCCCCTCTTTGCCCCGGGGTTTTGCATGCTGCTGCGCAAATATTTGCAGAGCGCGGAGCTCCTCTCCGTCACGACGCCGGGCTTTGAGCGCGTGCTCTTATTCCGCTTCCGCTGCGTCTCGGACTTTTCCGAGAAGGAGCGCATTCTCTGCGCCGAGATCATGGGGAAGTACTCCAATTTGCTTTTGTTGGAGGACGGCGTCATCTTGGGCGCGCTGAAAACCAATTCCCTCGACGAAAACTGCAAGCGGCTGGTGTTCGCGGGCGCGAAGTACACCCCGCCAGCCCCGCAGGACAAGGTGGACCCGAGCGACCTTGCCGCCCTTCAAACCCTGTTTTCCGAGAACCCCGACCGCGGCGCGGATTTCCTCTTCAAGCGGGTAAAGGGGCTCGCTCCCTGCACGGCGCAGGAGATTGTGGAGACCTTCCGCGGCGGCGATTTCGCCACCCATGTACACAATTTCATCTTTTCCGACGACATTTCGCCCTGCGTTTTGGAGCGGGACGGCGAGCCCGTGGACTTCGTTGCACGCGGGCGGGGCATCCCCTTTGACACCCTCTCCGCGGCGCAGAGTTACTACTATGCCAAGAAGGGCGCAAAACGCGCCTTCGATAACGGGAAGCGCAAGCTCGACGCCGCTCTCAGGACGGCCGTAAAGAAGGCGGAAAAGCGGCTTGCGGCGCTCCTCGACAAGAAACTTTCGTGCGCCGATATGGAGCAGGACCGCATCAAGGGGGAGCTCTTGACTGCCAACCTCTACGCCCTCTCGCGGGGCATGAAGACGTGCGAACTTTTGAACTTTTACGACGAAAACTGCAATACGTTGTCGATTTCGTTGGATGCGCAGAAGTCCCCCTCGGAGAACGCGCAGGCGTATTTCAAAAAATACCGCAAGGAGAAGCGCACTTTGGAGGCGCTCGCCCCGCAGGTGGAGACGACGGAGGCGGAACTCGAATATCTCCGCTCGCTCACGGCCGCCCTTTCGGTTGCCGACAGTGCGGACGACCTTGCCTCCATCGAGGCGGAGCTTGTCGCCGCGGGGCTTCTCCCCGAGCCCAAGGAAAAAATAAAGAAGCAAAAGCCCGAGATCCCCTACCGCTTGTACGAAGTTGCGGGATTCCGCATCTGTGCGGGGAGGAATAACTTGCAAAATGACCGCCTTTTGCGCCAAAGTGCGCCCGACGACATTTGGCTCCATGCGCAGAAATACCATTCCTGCCACGTCGTTATCAAGGCGGACGGGAGGGCGATCCCCGACAATGTTTTGCAGTTTTCCGCCAACGTGTGCGCAAAATACTCCGACGGCGGGGGCGACAAGATCCCCGTCGACTACTGCCTTGTGAAGTTTGTGAAGAAGCCGCCGAAGAGCAAAGCGGGGTTTGTGACGTACAGCAATTTCAAGACGCTGCTCGGCGACCCGAGTGGGGTGTAAAGACGCCCCACATTCGGAGAAAGGCTCCACAAATCATACGGTCGCCTTTCCCGAAAGCCACAAGGAAGGCCCCCACCCCCTCCCGTGGAGGGGACAAAGACGGACTTCGTTCGGGAAAAGATACACTCGCCTCCCCGCCCCGCTCGGAGCGCGGGGGGGTGCCCCCGTGTTCCCCGCCATGCGCTTGGGCATGCGTTTGACTGCCGTTGTTTGCGCTCCGTAAACATTTTTATCGTCAACTTGTTGACATTACGGAAACTTGACGTATAATATAAGTAGGTTTCGACATACAGAAAATCGCATTAGCTGTATCTTGGAATGGCGGGGTGCTCCCTTTGAGGATGATTGCGTCCGCCCGAAACTGAAAAAAGCGCCGTGTCTCACGGTGCTTTCCAATTTTTCACGCTCATTTTATACGCCGTACACGGTGCTCGGATTTTTGTCGAAAAATTGTTGACATTACGGAAACTCGGCGTATAATAGAAGTGTAAAGGCTCTGTGACTAGCGGAAAATCTGTCCCGCCCGCTGTTCCGACGTCGGAAAGATGAGGGGATAGGCAGTCTCTCCACAGAGGCTTTTTTATTTTGCGGAATTTTTGTTTCGCGCCCAAAGCCGATAAACGATTTCGGATTTTTGTTTCTACATTGACATCCAAATCTTCCTACTTCACTATCTTCTCTTGTCCCTTGATTTTTTATATTGCGCTCCGATCGGACTCTACCCACAGTAGAATTTCCCGCCCCTCATACCAAACCGCTCGCCCGCCGCCGACGCAAAGCGTCGGCGGCGGGCGAGCGGTGAGTGTATCTTAATATGGGAGGCGTAAAGTTTGCTTACTCTTGATTATTTGTGCGTTCTTACACTCTATCTTATCCTTTCTCCGCCGCCCCATAAAGTTAAAGCCGACGCGGTGCGTCGGCTTTTCCCGGTTCCGTGAGTTATTGGGTTACTGTTTTCTGCCTCCGTTGAGAGAGGATAGTTTGCTGTTTTCTGTCCCCATTTGAGAGGGTAGATCACTGTTTTCTGTTCCGTTGAGAGAGGGTGGATCACTGTTTTCTGTCCCGTGGGGAGAGCGTGGGTTACTGTTTACTGCATGCCCTGCCCTGCGGATAGAGCGGGAGTTCGAAGAATCCCGTGCACACTTCCTGCGAGTACTCCTGCGCGGGCGGGATGGCACAATAGCCGTAGCTCGGCACGAGCAGTTCCACCTGCATGGCGACCTTCAGAATGCACGTCACGCACGCGCTGATGGAGAAGGCGCCCGTCGCCGCGTTGAACGTGCCCTCGGGGGAGACGCACGAGACGGCGCTCGTCACCGTGAAGGGAATGACGGATGCGGGCGGTACGTACATGAGGACGTCCTCGGTGAGCACGATGGAACTCGTGGCGACGCCGTCCACGCC
>CANRFK010000008.1 GCA_947629875.1 uncultured Clostridia bacterium | reverse complement strand
GATGTAGGTTCCAATTCCGTTCGCCTCATGACCTGGGCGGACGGAACAACTTTATATAAAAAGGTTTGCACGACCCGCCTCGGCGAGGGCGTTGCGTTTGCGCCCGTTCTCCGCGAGGACGCCATGGAGCGCACGGCGTGCGCCATTGCGGCGTTTGCGGAAGAGGTCCGCGCGGAGGGCGTTTCCCCCTGTGCCTTTGCGACCGCCGCGGTGCGCACGGCGAAGAACGGGGGAGAATTCTGCGCCCGCGTCAAAAATTTGTGCGGCGTGGAACTCGACGTCGTCCCGGGGGAAGAGGAGGCGGAACTTGCGCTTTGCGGCGCGCTCGGAAGGGCGGATGGCTCCGTCATCGATATCGGCGGTGCGAGTACCGAAGTCTGTGCGCGAAGGGACGGCAAGCGGGATTTTACCGTGAGCATGAACATCGGCGCGGTGCGCCTCTTCGATCGCTGCGGCGACGATGAAGCGCGGCTGTCGGCCGTCATCCACGGGGAAATTTCTCCGCTCGCGGGCGTCGTTCTTCCGCCGAAAACGTATGCCGTCGGCGGGACGGCCTGCACGTTGGCGGCGCTCATGCAGGAGCTCGAACCCTACGACGGGGCGCGCGTCAACGATTTTCCAATGACGGCGGAGGCGGTCAAAGAGCTTGCGCAGCGGTTGTTGAAGCTGCCGGCAAAGTCGCGTGCGGCGCTCAGGGGAATGGACGTGCGGCGCGCGGATATCATCGCGGGCGGGGCGCTTCTCCTCTTTGAAATCATGGAAAAACTCGGGCTCGCCACGATTTATGCGTCCGATCGGGATAATTTAGAGGGGTACTTGTTCAAAAAATTACTATGAGCGGGAAAAGCAAACAGATCGCGTATTACATTTTTTTGACGTTAGTCACGCTGTGCGGCGCGGCGGGAACGGCGCTTCTCGCGTACTTCGGGCTGCGTTTTTCGGATATCGGGTCGATTTTTGTGCTCGTCGCGTTCTGCGCGTGCCTCGTTTTGTTTCCGCTCCACACCATCCTGCATGAGGTGGGGCACGTGCTGTGCGGCACGCTTGCGGGGATGCGCGCGGTATCGCTTTCCATCGGGTATTTTCATTTTGATTGGAGCAAGAAGTTCTCCTTCTCGTTCTCGCTTTCGTCGGAGGCGAGCGGCGCGGCGGCGCTGTTGCCGCGAAACGGACGCGGCGTCCGCGGGAAGCTCATGTTTGCCTCGGTTGGCGGCATGCTCCTCAATTTTATATACGGAGCCGTCTTTTTGGTTCTCTTTTTCGTGCTCCCGCACAATTTGGCGCTCATATTCTTCGTGCTGTTTGCGCCGCTCAATCTGTGCGAAGGGCTCCTCGCGCTCTATCCCGCAGAGCTCTCGGCGGGCAAGACGGATGGGAAATTCGCCCTCGACCTCATCAAAAAACATCCCGATGCAGAGCTCTCCCTCCGCGTGATGACGGCGCAGGGCGCACTCTATCGGAAAACGTATGCGGAGCTTCCGCGCGAACTCCTCTTTGATGTTCCCGCCGTGCGGGAGGACAGCACCGCCTTTCTCGCGCTCTTGCAGCTTCGCTACCGTGCGCTCGTCTCTTTGGGCGACCATGCGGCCGTCTCGGTCATTCTTCGCTTGCGGTCACTCTTCGAGTATCTGCCCGCCGCAGGCAAGGGAGAGGTCGCGGCCGATCTGGTGTGCGCGAGCCGCCTCTTTGCGGAAATGGGGGATTTGGGCGAGAAATTCGTGGGACAGGCGCGCGGCGACGGCATCAAGGAGGTCGCGCTCTACGCGTGCGGGCAGACGGAGGAAAACGAGGCGCGCGCCCGGAAGGCCGTTGCGGGCATCAAGCTCTATGGCGAGCGGGCATATCTCGAAACCTTGCTTGCGCTGTTGAAAAAGAAAGACACCCGCCCGGAGGCGGATGTCGGTTGATCGTACAAAAACCGCATGTATGCGGCTGAAATATCCAAACAGTTCGTGTATCTATGAAGTTGTAGAGCCGAGGGATCAATCGGACAAACCGAGCAGATAATCGGAAGTCACGTTGAAGTAACGCGCAAGTTTTGCAATGTTGGAAGCGGTGGGGTCGCTCTTGTTGGTTTCCCAATAGCATACAATGCCCAAACTCACATTCAGGTCGCGCGCGACGGTCGCTTGGGAGAGCCCGCGCTCTTTTCTCAGATCCATCAGTCTTTCGGCAAATATCTTCATAGCTCCATTATAACATAGTAGGCGGGAGAACGCAACCTTTTTTGGCATGAAAAGTTGCGCCCCCCAACATCTAATTTTGCGGCAGAAAGGAGTTGCGCCGATGATCGGGATTTTATTCGTATGCCACGGCAATATTTGCCGTTCGCCCATGGCGGAGAGCATCTTTACGGCTCTCATCGCGGCACGCGGCCTGAAGGAGCGCTTCTTTGTCGCTTCCGCCGCGGCGCATACCGATGCGCTCGGCGAACCGCCGCACCGCGGCACGCGGGAAAAACTCGCGCGCGAGGGGATCCCGCTCATTCCGCACCGCGCCCGCCTCATGACGGCTTCGGACGGCGAGAAATACGATTACCTCATCGGCATGGACGATCAGAACGTGCGGGATATGCGCAGGATCGTGGGGGAGAGGAACGCGGGAAAAGTCAGCAAACTGTTGGATTTTTCCCCTCGTCCCCGCGCCATCGCCGATCCGTGGTATACGGGCAATTTCGATGAGACGTTCGACGACATCGTGGAGGGCTGCAACGCGCTTTTGGAGCGCCTCGCCGCCGCAGAAGAATAGCGCTCTATGCTTTGGGGGCAAAATGGGGGGAAGAGAGATGAAAGAAGGGAATTTTGATAGGAAAAACGAACAAATTACGCCCATCCGCGGCGTAACGCTGACGGGCGAACTGTACGCCCATGCGCTTGAACTTGAAGTTTCCTATCTCCGCTTGTTGGAGGCGGGGCGGCTTCTCGCGGGTTTCTACGAAAATGCGGGCATCCGCACGTCCTTTGTCCGCTACGGCGGCTGGGAGGAGAAGCTCATCGCAGGCCACACCATGGGGCACTATCTCTCTGCCCTTGCGCAGGCCGCGGCCAACGCGGGCGTGGAGGAGACGGCGCGCGCCGAACTTCTCAAAAAACTCGAATATATTGTGCAACAACTCGCGCTTTGTCAGGAGCACACTTTGGGCAAGCGCAGCTTTCTGTGGGCGGCGCCCCCTGTTGAAGGCGGCGCGGAGGCGCAGTTTGACAACGTGGAGCGCGGCAAAACAAATATCAAACGCGAAGCGTGGGTGCCGTGGTACACGATGCACAAGCTGTTGGCGGGGCTTCTCGACGCCTACCGCCTTGCGGGGCTCCCGCTCGCGCTGGCCGTTGCCGAAAAACTCGGCGATTGGGCGGCAGGGCGCGCCCTCTCGTGGGATGCGCGCACGCGAAAACGGGTGCTCTCCGTGGAGTACGGCGGCATGAACGACGCCCTCTACACTCTCTATTCCTTCACGGGCAACCCCGCGCATGCCCGCGCCGCGCACGTGTTCGACGAGGAGCCGCTCTTCGACGAAATCTTGCGTGGGGGCGCGGACGTCTTGAAGGACAAGCACGCCAATACGACAGTCCCCAAGATCCTCGGCGCGCTCAACCGCTATCTCACGTTGCACGGGAGGACGCTCGACGGCAAAGAAATCGATGCGGAGCGCTATCTCAACGTGGCGCGCGCCTTTTTCGACATGGTCGCAGGTCGCCACACCTACGTGACGGGTGGCAGTTCGGAGTGGGAACGCTTCGGCGCGGACTATGTGCTCGACGCCGAGCGCACCAACTGCAACTGCGAGACGTGCATCTCCTACAATATGTTGAAACTCGCGCAGAATCTCTTCTGCCTGACGGGGGAGAAGAAGTACGCCGACTACTACGACAATACCTTTACCAACTCCATTTTGCCCTCGCAGAACCCCGAAACGGGCATGACGACGTACTTCCAGCCCATGGCGGGCGGCTTTTTCAAGGTATTTTCCCGCCCGTACGATAAATTCTGGTGCTGTACGGGGAGCGGCATGGAGAACTTCACTAAACTCGGCGACGGCGCCTTTTACCGCCGCGGCGGAGAAATTTTTATCGAGCAATATCTCGCCGCACGGGTGGATGAGGGCGTGGCGTTTACGCTCGAATGCGATTTTCCCATGAACGACCGCGGCACGTTGCGCCTTACCCGCGCCGATGCGCCCACCGTGTTCCGTCTTCGCATTCCCGATTGGGCTTCGGATTCCATGCGCCTCGCCGTGAACGGCAGACGCCCGCAGTTCAAGGAGGAAGAGGGGCACATCGCCGTAAAGCTTTCCGAGGGCGACGAACTCACCTTCCGCGTTCCCGTCACCGTGACCCTCATGGGTCTGCCCGATGGCGACGCGCTCGCCTTCCGCTACGGCGGCGCTGTGCTCTCCGCCGACCTCGGCACCGAGGACATGGAGGAGACCGAGACGGGCGTGGACGTCACCATTCCCGCACGGCGCAAGATAAAGAGCGAGCGCATCTATTTTGAAAATCTTGCCGACGTGCTCGAATTTCCCGAAAAATATCTCGTGCGCGAGGGGGAGAGCTTCCGCCTCACGGGGGGCGACGTAAGTTATACCTTTTTGCCGCACTACCGCAGATACCGCGAGCGGTACGCCATCTATTTCCGCCTTTCGGAGGGGGTGCGTCGCGAGGAAGAACGCACGCGCGAGCCCATTGACAGCGTGCTTGCGGGCTACGGGCAGTATGAAACGGACGAATTGCACGCCCTCGGGGAGAAAAATTCCGTCGGCGTCGCCGCAGGCCGTGCCTACCGCTATGCAAGGGCGGGCGGGTATTTCTGCTACGATTTTGAGGTAGGAAAGGCGCGTGCCTGCACGCTTTGGATCCCGCTCCTTCGCGCCGACAACGGAAAGTCGCTCCGCATCTTTGTCGGCAGTGAAAAGGTGTTCGACGAGTACCTCATGTACACGATGGGAGAGGAGGAATACACCCGCACGGTCGCCGTTCCCCCCGATATTTTGGCGCAGGCGGCGCACGAAAAGATGGCGGACGGAAAACAAAAACGCGTTATCACCGTGCGCTTCGAGGGCACAAGGGGAAGGGCGAGCGCGCGCATCTGCGGGGCAATTCAGCTGTACGCAGAGTGAACAAATTTTTGATTTTCTCTTTACAGAAGTAAAACTTTGTAGTATAATGAAGGCAAGGGGAAAAATATGAGAACGCACGAATCGGAAGAAATGTACCTCGAAACCATCCTGCTTTTGCGCACGCGGATGCAGTCGGTGCGCTCGGTGGATATCGTCGAGGAACTCGGCTATGCCAAATCCAGCGTCTCCCGCGCCGTCAATCTGCTCTTGAAGCAGGGCTATATCGTGATGGAAAACGGCGGCGAGATCGCGCTCACGGAGCGCGGGCAGAAGAAGGCGGAGGACGTCTACGAAAAGCACCGCGTGTTCACCGAGATCTTTGTACGGATGGGCGCGCCGCGGCCGCTCGCCGAGGAGAACGCCTGCCGCATGGAGCACGTCATCTCCGACGACCTCTTCGCCATTCTCAAAAAAAATCTCGAAAAATAAGCGATTGCCCGGCGATACGCCCGGGCAAATCTTTTACTTTGTGATCTCGTCCAAAATGCGGAAGAAGGAGGGGAAGGTCTTTTTACAGCAGTCGGCATCGTCGATCGTGATGCCCTTTGTTTTCAGCCCCATCAGGGCGAATGCCATGGCGACGCGGTGATCGCCGAAGGTCTTTACCGTCCCGCCGTACACCCTGTCGGGCTCGATGAAGATGTCGTTCCCGTCGGTGAACGATCGGGTGCCGAGGGCGTTGAGATTTTCCACAATGGCGGCGATGCGGTCGCATTCCTGCGCGCGGATGTGCGAAATATTGCGCAAAATGGAGGGCATCGAGGCATACGCGGCGAGCGCGGCAACCGTCATCGTTTGGTCGGAGAAGTCGGAAAGATCCTCATCAAACCCGTTAAAGACGGGAATATCCCGCCCGTCGGCGACCATTCCCTCCGCCGTATCCCTGATGCGCACGCCCTTTTGTTCGAGCAGTTTCAAAAATTTGATGTCGCCCTGCATGCTATCGGCGTGCACGCCATCCACCATGACGCGCGCCCCGCAGAGAAGGGCGACGGCGTAGAAATAGCACGCGCCCGAGACGTCGGGCTCCACAACATATTCCTCGGGCGGCTCGCCCTGCGGCGAAACCACGATCTCGTTGCCGTTCCGCGTGTAGGGGATGTGGAACGCGGTGAGCATATTCAATGTAATGGCGAGATAGCTCCCGCGCGTCCTCGGGCCCGTCAGTTTGAGGGTGAACGGTTGCCCGCACATACCCGCCGCGAGCAAAATTCCGCTCGCGTACTGCGTGCTCTCCGCCGTATCGACGGTCAGTTTCTGGGTTTTTATGCCCTCGGAGCGGAGGGTGAAGGGGAATGTGGCATCGCCGCGCTCCACCGAAACGCCCGCGTTCTCCAGAATGGGGAGAATGCCCATGGGGCGGCGCGTCATCTGTTCGGAGGCGGTGAACACGTATTCGCCGCCGCAGAAGGCGAGCGCCACCGAAAGAAACCGCGCGGCAGTTCCCGCATTGCCCACGTTCAGGGTCGCTTTTTTGTTGGGAATGTCGCCGCCGCACCCCTGTACGACGAGCGCCCCGTCTTTCTCCGTCACGGGAATGCCGAGGGAGGAAAGGCAGGAGAGCATGGCGCGCGTATCGTCGCCGTATTCGCCGCAGCGGATGCGGACGGTTCCCTTGGAGAGGGCGGCGAGCACGAGCGCGCGGCTCAAAATGCTCTTGGAGGCGGGGACTTGCACGCGAAGGTCGGCGCGCGGCGGAAGTTGTCGCATTGTGTAAGGCTGCATAGTGCAAGTATAGGATAAATCGCACGGTTTGTCAAGAAAATGCGACATTGCGTCGGAAACGCGCGCCAATATCTTGCAATTTCTTTGTGTACATGGTATAATGTACAAAATGAAAGTCGTCATCGAGAGGAGCCGCAGAAGAACGCTCACACTCACCGTTGTCCGCGGCGAGGTTGTCGTGCGCGCGCCGCTCACGGTTTCCGATGCGGAGGTCGGCGCCTTCGTCGAACGGCACAGGCGGTGGATCGCGAAGCGGCTTGCTACGCGAAGGACATTGTCGCTTGAAAACGGCGAACGCGTTTGGCTTCTCGGGAAGGAATACGTTATCCGCGAGGGCAAAAAGGGGCTTGCGGACGGGGGGATCTGTTTGCCCGCGGAAAATCGGGAAGCTGCGCTCCGTGCAATTTTGCAAAAACTCGCCGAGACCTTCATGCAGGAGCTCACCGCCCGCACCGCGCAAAAATGCGGCTTTTCCTACCGCTCCGTGCGCATCAGTTCGGCGCGCACGCGGTGGGGGTCATGCAGCCGCGAGGGACGCATCGCCTATTCGTTCCGTTGCGTCTTTCTGCCGCCCGATATCGCGGAATACGTCGCTTTGCACGAACTCTGCCACACGCGGATGCCCAATCACAGCGCCGCATTCTGGAAAGAGGTCGCCCGCTACATGCCAGACTATGCACAGCGCAGAAAGCGCATGCGGGGCTATGAATGGTGCATGGAAATCCTGTAAATTTCATTTTTTCAATGTTTGTTAAGTACTATGTCAGACATAATTAAAGAAAAACAATACAATAAATTGAAAATCATCGTCTATGGGCTGGGAATCATCGGCGGCTCTTTGTGCGCGAGTTTGAAGCGTGCGGGGCACGAGGTCTTGGGCATGAACAGGGGAAAAGCCGCGCTCGGGTATGCGCTGTCGCACGGCTATATCGACGACGAGGCGCATTCCTTCGAGGGGGCGGATGTCGTCTTTCTCGCGCTCCCGCCCCGCGTCGCCATCCGCGTATTGCGTGAGGGGGAATTTCCGCAAAACTGCGTCGTCGCGGATATCTGCGGCGTCAAACAGCCCGTGGAGGATGCCGTCTACGAGCGTCCCCGCGCCTACCGCTATGTAGGCACGCACCCCATGGCGGGCAAGGAGACGACGGGCATCACTTCTGCAAGCGTCACTCTGTTCGACGGCAAAAATCTCGTCCTCACGAAGTGTGATGGGACGGACGAGACGGCGTTTTCCCTCATAAAGCGGTTAGGCGAAGAGATGGGCTTCGGGCGCATCGTCGTCTCCACGGCGCGCGAGCATGACCGCGTCATCGCGCTCACCTCCCAGCTTGCGCACATCGTCTCCAACGCCTACATCAAGAGCCCGCTCGCGGGCGGCTGCGGCGGCTTCACGGGGGGCAGTTTTCAGGATATGACGCGCGTCGCCCCGCTCGACGAGGCGGTCTGGACGGAGCTCTTCTTTATGGATAAAGAAAATCTCTCGGGGGAGATCGCGCGGCTCATCAAAGAACTTCAACGCTATCTCGACGCCCTAAATAGCGGCGACGAGGCCGCCATGCGCGCCCTGCTTTCGGAGGGGAAAGCGGCATTTCATGAATTTTCCGAAAAAAATTCGGATATAATTGTACAAAAATCTTAAACGCTTGACGAAATAAATTTTTTTGGTTATAATGGCTATGGTTTGCAACGTGCGCATCGCCGCAAGGTCCGGGGGCGAAGAGCGCATCTTCACGGGTTTCGGCACGCTTTCTTTGGATCCGAACGGGTTCACCGTGCATTACGAGGACGGACAGGACAGCATTCAACTTACCTTTAAGGACGGCGTTTTTTTCATGGAGCGCCGCGGGGAAACTGATCTGTCCGCCCGTTTTTGCCTCGGCGAAGAGACGGAGATGCAAATTTTGTTGGGGGAAATGCGCGGCGCGCTCCCCATTCGTACGCACATTTTGAAAAAGCAAGACTTTTCCGATCATATCCTCTGTACGCTCGGCTACGATCTGGGCGAAGGGGAGTATTCCACACCTTATCTTTTGCGGATGCAATTTGTTTTTTCGGAGGATAAATGAAACTTGAATATTACGGCCATTCCTGCTTCCGCATGACGTTTTCCTCGGGCACGCGCATCGTGACCGATCCCTACGGCGACGTCGGCTTTTCTCTGCCGCGCACCGAGGCGGATATCGTCACGGTCAGCCACGGCCACTACGACCACTGCAACGTTGCGGCAGTCGGAGGCACGCCCACCGTGCTCTCTTCGCCCATTTCTTGCGAAAGAGGGGGCGTGCATATCTCCGCCATTCCCGGTTTTCACGACGACGCCCACGGCGCCAAGAGGGGCAAGAACCTCATCTTCCGTTTCCGCGCGGACGGGCTGGATCTCTGTCACCTCGGCGACCTCGGCGAACCCGCAAACGAGCGCATCATCGAAGAGCTCCGCGGGGTAGATGTTCTCTTCATTCCCGTCGGCGGGCACTATACCATCGACGCCATGGAGGCGAAGGAGTACGTTTCGCGCATTTCCCCCAAACTCGTCGTTCCCATGCACTTTTACACCGACGGCTTGCAGGTGGATATTGCAGGCCCGCAACCCTTCTTGTCTCTCTTTGAAACGTCGTCCGTCCTCCGCTGCGGGGGAAGCGTCGACCTCGACCGCGACTTTGTCGCATCCCAATCGAAAAAAATAATTTTTATGGAGCGTATCAAATATGGATCATAAGACGTCAGAAGCCGAACTGCGCAGCTATCTCGATCTCTTGCCCATCGCCACGCTTCGCACGGCGGGCAGAACGTATGGCGTCGCCAAGGCGTCTGCGTACAACAAGGACATTCTCATCAATGAGATCGTCGATGTCATCGCGGGGAAAAAGCTGCCCGCACCGCAATCGAGGCGGGGGGCACCCGTCAAACAGCCCTTCCTCGATCCCGCCGTCTCCGCCAAGCTCGATGGGTTCAAGCGCGTCTTTGCGCAGAGGGGCGGCGAACAATTCTGCGGCGTCGCTTCCCCCGAGTTCCGCGCGGACAACACAGTCTATTCGGGCATTCTCGAGATCACGTCGGGCGGCTACGGGTTCTTGCGCGCCAAGAACTGTCAGGCGTCCAACGACGGCTCCGATGTGTTCATCGCCGCGCCCGTCATCCACGCGCTGCGCCTTCGGGAGGGCGATTTTGTCTCCTGCACCGTTCGGCCGCGCATCAAGAACGATTCCCCCGCAATGAACGAAATTTTGTCGGTGAACGGCCTGCCCGTCGGCAGGTACGAACAGCGCCCCAACTTCGACTATCTCACCGCGGAATATGCCAAGGAGCAGATCGTGCTCTCCGAGGGCAACACCGACGTCGCCCTGCGCCTTCTCGATCTCTTCATCCCCATCGGAAAGGGGCAGCGCGCCCTCATCATCGCACCCCCCAAGGCGGGCAAGACGACGCTGCTTAAAAGCGTCGCCCGCGCCGTTGCGCAGTTTCACCGCGAGATCGCCCTCATCGTTCTTCTCATCGACGAGCGTCCCGAGGAAGTCACCGATTTCCGTACCTGCGTGCCGGGGGCGGAGGTCGTCTATTCCACCTTCGACGAGGGAGCCGATCACCACGTCCGCGCGGCACAGCTCACGCTTGCGCACGCCAAGCGCCTCGCGGAGCAGGGCAAGGACGTCCTCATTCTGCTCGATTCCCTCACCAAACTGACCCGCGCCTACAACTACATTGCGGAGAGCACGGGCAAGACGCTCTCGGGCGGGCTCGATGCGGGGGCGCTCGCCGAACCCAAGCGCTTCTTCGGCGCGGCGCGCAACACCATCGAGGCGGGCAGCATCACGGTGCTTGCCACCGCCCTCGTCGATACGGGCAGCCGCATGGACGATGTCATCTACGAGGAGTTCAAGGGCACGGGCAACGCCGATATCTTCCTCTCGCGCGACCTCGCCGAGCACCGCATCTTCCCCGCCATCGACATCCGCCGTTCCGGCACGCGCAAAGAGGAGTTGCTCCTCCCCGAGAACACTCTTTCCGCGGTGTACAAACTACGCGAGCGCGGCATCACGGAGAACATTGCGGGCGTCATCGACATGGTCAAGCGCACACAAAATAACGCCGAGTTCGTCACCCGCCTTCCCGAATGGTTGAAGGTCTACAAGAGCTTATAGGAGGAACACGCATGATAATCGGTGTCGATTTGGGCGGAATGTCCGTCAAGGCGGTATGTTTTGAGGGCGGCGCGCTGTCCGAAAAGGTGCGCGCGGCGACAAACTGCGCGGATGCGCCCGAAAAGACGGCGCACATCATCGCAGAACTCTGCGCTTCCGCGGCGCGCGCGGCGGGGCACGGTTTGCATGAGATCGAAGCGATCGGCATCGGCTCGCCCGGCGTCATCGACAGCGACTGCGGCGTCGTCGTCAAGTGGTCGAATTTCGGCTGGGAGAACGTCCCGCTCGCCGCTCTCGTCTCCGCGGAGACGGGCGTCCCCGTCTTTGTCACCAACGACGCCAACGCCGCCGCGCTCGGCGAGGCGAAGTACGGCGCGGGCAAGGGCTATACGGACAGCATCTTTCTGACCCTCGGCACGGGCGTCGGCGGGGGGATCATCCTCGGCGGCAAGCTCTTCGAGGGCGGCAAGAGCGCGGGCGCGGAGCTCGGCCACACCGTCATCGTGCAGGACGGCGAGAAGTGCACCTGCGGAAGGAGGGGATGCCTCGAACGTTACGCCTCCACGACGGCGCTTCTGCGCTACACCCGCGAGGAAATGGCGAAAAACCGCACGAGTTTGCTTTGGAAATACGCAAAAACGCCCGAGGAAGTGAATGGGATGACCGTCTTTTCTGCCCTCAAAGAGGGCGACGAGGGCGCCCGGCGGGTGCTCGATACCTTTGTCGCCGCGCTCGGCGAGGGCATCTTGAATTTTGCAAATATATTCCGTCCGCAGGCATTTCTCATCGGAGGGGGCGTCTCCGCCGAGGGCGAAACGCTGCTCGCGCCGCTCCGCGCCTACGTGTTGCCGCGCCTGTATGTCTCCGCGGACTATGCCCCGCTCAATATCCTTTGTGCCACGCTGGGCAACGATGCCGGGCTGTACGGCGCCGCGGAATACGCATCGCAGAGAATTTAATCGTCGCGGGATACGCATCGCAGAAAATTTAATCGTCGCGGGATACGCATCGCAGAAAATTTAATTGTCGCGGAATACGCGTCGCAGAAAATTTGATCGCCGCGGAATACGGAAAAAAGAAAATTTATATTTCCTCATACCGAGCCCCGCCCGCGGCAAAACCGCGGGCGGGGCGAGTGTATCTTTCCAAGCGAATTGTACACGATTTTCCCACCCCATGTATAAAAACGCTCCCCGAACGGTGTTCGGGGAGTTGCCTTTTTAATGCTTATTTTTTCTTCAACGGCCGCACTTGCAGGTAGTACACAACGCCGAAGATGACGACGGAGAAGAAGAACACGATGGGGAAGATGATGAACGTCGCAATGTACGAGATGGAAGCAAAGTTTCCGTTGACCGCGAGGGCGACGATGAGGGTAACAATGACGAGCAGGGCATAGATGACGACGGCATTCACGATGACGAGCCCCGGCCGCCGTAGCGCCCGCTGTCCGAAGTGGTTGGCGTAGGCGAGCCCCGTCACGAGGAGAAGGCACACACCCGCCGCCCAGATGAAGTACGGATAGAAGAGGGGAAGGGAGAGCGACTTCCGCACGCCGAGGGCGACGCTCCCGAGCGCCACGCAGAAGAAGAACACGACGATCGCGCTCAAAAACAGAGCCTTGCCCTTGTGCACGATGCTGTCCGAATCGGTCTGCTTTTTCAGGGGCTTCCCGCCCGCCGTCGTGATGCGGATGCCGTCCTGTGCGGCACGCGCTTCGAGGTCGCGGAAGTCGATGCCGTCGAGCGATTGCGCCTCCTGTTCGTCCTCCGAGGGAGAAACCTCGGCGGGGGCGGCCTTTACGGCGTTGTCGTAGAGCCTCCGCACGACGTTCTGATAGTCCTCGTCCGCGTATTCGGGCTGCGGCGTCTCCGCTGCCGGCGCGCTGTAATAGGAGTACGTCTGCTCGGGCGTCTCTTCGGGCGGCGCGTTGACGAGGTTGATATAATTCTGATGGATGAGCTGCTGTTCGCGCTGGCGGAAGAGGGCTTCCTGCTCTTCGCGGATGCGCTTTTCCGTCGCCTCGAGTTCGGCGCGGTGGCGCTCCTGCTCCTCCGCAAAGCGGGCTTCCTTCTCCGCGAGGAGGAAATCATACCGCTGCCGTTCCTCGGAGAGGGCGCGCTCCTTGTCGAGGAGCTCCTGTTCACGCGCCTCGCGCGTCTTTTCGAGCTCGGTGAGTTGCTCGATGCGCGCCTCTTCGTACTTGCGGTGCTCCTCCTCCACGAGCTGTTCGCGCTCCGCAATGGCGTTTTCGTGCGCCTCGCGCTCATTTTTGAGAAGCTCCGCCTGCGCGGCGCGCTCCTCTTCGAGCTGCTGCGTGCGCCTCTGCATCTCTTCCTCGAAGCGGGTGCGCTCCTCGTCGAGGGCGGTCTTGGCCTCCTCGAGTTCGGCCGATCTCTTGGCGTAATCCTCCTCGAGGCGGGTGCGTTCGGCGTCGCCGAAGGCGGCCTCGAAGTCCACCTCGTCCTCCTCGCCTTCGCGGACGGGCACGCGCGACGTCGTATCGCGCAGCACGCGCATATTCACGGCGGTGGGGGCGGGATTGGCAAAGTCGAAGTCGCGGTCGGAGATGAGGCTATCGATGATGGTGCGGGAATATTCCCACTCCGCTTGGTTCTGTTCGGAGACGGTCTTGCCCTCGTCGGTGAGGGAGAAATACTTTCTCCTGCCGCCGCCCACCGAGCCGCCCCAATATGAGGTGATATAGCCGTCCTTTTCGAGCCGCTTCAATGCGCTGTACAGCGTGGGTTGTTTGAGCGTATACTGCCCGTGGCTCTTTCCTTCGATCTCCGCCAATATCTCATACCCGTATTTATCCCCGTCGTAGAGGGAGCGGAGAATGATGGTGTTGATGTGTCCGCGGATGAGGTCGGAGCTGATGGCTTTTTCCTGTTTGTCATCGGGATCTTCGGCTTCCGGCGCTTCGTTGGTCTCGAATTCCTCGTCCATTTGACATTTCCTCCTTGGTTTTCCTTATTATACAATATCACGCAAATTTTGTCAACAATCAAAGTACTATGTCAGACATAAAAATGCAATTTTTTCATAATTTTTTACTTTTTCGCATAGATGAAAGGGATGGAAACGGTGAAAATCGCCTTTTGTGTCGTCGGAAGCGCGATCGGCGCGGGCTTCATCACGGGTGCGGAACTCGTCCGCTTTTTTCCCGCGGAAGGGTATCTTCCCGCATTCTTGTTTTCCTGTGCGCTGTTTTTCTGTCTCTGCGCCTTTTTTCTCTCGCTCGGGAAAAAGTACGGCGGGTACGGCGGCGCGCTCAAAGCGGTGTTCGGGCGGGGAGAGAAAATTGTCCGCGCCCTCTCGCTTCTCTGCGTCTTTGTGCCGTGCGGCGGGATGCTCGCGGGGCTCGACGGGCTCTTCCCGGAGGCAAGACCGCTCTTGGCGATTTTGGGGCTCGCGGCGGCGTGGGGGCTCGTGCACCGCGGCATGAAGGGGGTCACCGCGCTCAACTTGGTGCTCGTTCCGCTCCTCATTGTGTTCGTCCTGTTCGGTGCGCGGGGCGGCGTTTTATCGGAAGCGGGAACTCCTCGCGCGTCGTCCTTCTTCGGCGGTGCGCTGTATGCGGGAATGAACCTCTTTCTCACTGCGCCTGTGCTCATGGAGCTCGGGAGGGGGGCAAGGCATCCCGTGTGTTCTGCGGGCGTCGCCGCCGCCGCGGTCGCAGTGTGCGGCGTCTGCATCTTGGGGCGCGTCTACGCAGCGGGCGGCGATGTGCTCCGCGAGGCGATGCCGTATCTTGCCGTCATGCGCGGAAGCCGCCTCTTCTTCGTCGCGGTGGGAGCCGCCATCTTTACCTCCCTTGTCGCCTCGCTCTATCCGCTCCTTTCGGCATGCGGAAGGGTGCGCGGCAAGAAAAAATACGCCGCAGAGGGAGGGGTACTCCTTGCGGCGTTTGTCTTTTCGAGATTGGGACTTCACGGCATCGTCGGCGTCTTTTATCCCGCCGTCGGCGCAGTTGGGCTTCTCTTTTCAGTTGTCTGTGTTCTTCACGAGTACCTTTTCAAGCGCCACCACGAGAAAGTACATGCCCGCAGCGAGAATGCAGAGGATGAGCGTCGCGCTCATCACGAGGTCGAGCTTGAACACCTGCCCGCCGTACACGATGAGGTACCCGAGCCCCGCCCGCGAAACGATGTATTCGCCCATGATGGAGCCGATCCACGACATGCCCACCGCCACTTTCAACATGGAAATAAAGGAGGCACGCGAGGAGGGAATGACGAGTTTGTATAAAATTTGCCACTTGTTCGCGCCCATCGAGCGCAGGAGCAACATTTTGTTGCGGTCTGTCTCCATGAAGGCGGCGAGCATGTGGAGGGTCGCCACAATGACGCCCACGAGCACCGTCATAAAGATGATGGCCTCGCTTCCCGTGCCGAACCAGATGATGATAATGGGGCCGAGCGCGATCTTGGGCAGGGCGTTGAGAACGACGATATACGGCTCCAACACCTTCCTGAGGGTATCGCTCCACCACAGCGCGAGCGCCACAACGCACCCCACGACGACGGCGATGATAAAACCGATGACCGTTTCGAGCAGCGTCACGCCGATGTGGTAGAAGAGCGTCCCGTCCCGGTACAGTCCCGCGATGGTCTTTGCGATGCGCGAGGGGGAACTCATAAAGAAGGGGTCCACCCAGCCGAGCACGGTGGTGATGAGCTCCCACACGCCGAAAAAGAGCACGAGCAGGGCAAGGCGGAGCGACCACACCACGATCTGGCGGTTCCTTCGTTTTTTCAGATAGAGCAGATGCTCCCTTGAGCACAGCTCCTTTACCTCTCTGTGTTTCATTGGTTCAACTCCTTCCACAGTTTCTCGAACCATCCCGAAAACTGCGGCATTTCTCTGCGGGAGAGCGGCGTTTTTACGTCGCCGAAGTCCATTTCATGCGTAAACGCAACGTGCGCGGGTCGCTTTGTGAGCACGAGCACCCTGTCGGCGAGCGAGACGGCCTCGGAGATATCGTGCGTGATGAGCAGGGCGGTCTTTCCCTCGCTGCGGATGATGGCGGCAACGTCGTCGCAGACGTTGAGCCGCGTCTGGTAGTCGAGGGCGGAAAAGGGCTCGTCGAGGAGGAGGATATCGGGGTCGGTCGCAAGCGTTCTTATGAGCGCCGCGCGCTGGCGCATGCCGCCCGAGAGCTCGGAGGGATAGCTCGTGAGGAAGTCTCCGAGCCCGTATTTTACGGCGAGCGCCCGCGCCCGCTCCCTGTTTTCCGCCGTATTCTGCTTCTTGATCTCGAGCGGCAGAAAGATGTTCTTCTCGATGGTTCTCCACGGGAACAGTTCATCCTTCTGCAACATATAGCCGCAGCTGCCGAAGGTCTCCACTTCGCCCGCGGAGGGCTTCAAGAGCCCCGCGGCAAGCGAGAGAAGGGTGGTCTTTCCGCACCCCGAGGGGCCGATGATGGCGACAAATTCCCCCTCGTCCACGGTGAAGGAGAGGTTTTCCGCCGCCATCGTCTCCCCATGGCGGGTGTGATAGATGAGGCTTGCGCGCGAAAAGCGCAACATCTGCTTTTTCATAGGCATACCTTTTGTTTTTCCCGCGTGGATCTACGGTTTATTCGGGTGAGGAAAGCGAGGCGAGCGCCTTCTTTGCGTAACCGTTATCCACGATATCCGCAAATTTCACGCGCGCCGTCAGTTCTCCCGCGCTCTCAATGATATTTTGGAGCCGTTCAAACGCCGCCTCGGACATCGCCATATCGTCGTCCCACGCGTCGATCTTGCGGTAACTTTCAATGCTCGTCATGAGCAAGTCATGGGAGGTGGAGGGGAATTGCTTCTCGAGTTTTTCCGCGATCACGGAATATTCCTGCGTCTCGGCAAATTCAATGGCTCTGAGCATGGCGCGCAAAAATCCGTTCACGACGTCCTCATGCTTGTCGAGCCACGATTGCTTTGCAATGTAGCAGGTGTAGGGCACCTCGCCGCCCGCCTCGCCGACGGCCGCCACGATGTGGCAGTTCCCCGCGGCCTCGTTTTCCGAGGCAACGGGCTCGAACATCGTGCAGTACTCCGCCGTGCCCGAGAGGAACGCCGCCGTCATGTTGTTGAAGGAGACGTCGAAGTTGAAGTTGATATCGTCGTCGGTAAATCCGTGCTCGCGGAGGATGTATTCAAAGGTCATGCAGGGAACGCCGCCCTGTCTGCCCGCGAGGATCTCCTTTCCCTTCAGATCTTCCCACTTGAAGGTCGCGGCCTCGTCCTTGCGGGAGACGAGGAAGGAGCCGTCGCGCTGCGTCAGCTGACCGAATACGGTGGGAACGTCCTTTGCGTCGCCGAGTTTTACATAGATGGCGGCTTCGGGGCCGCAGAAGCCGATATCCGCGCCGCCCGAGAGCACGGCGGTCATCACGGCGTCCGCGCCGCCGCCGTTGGTGAGCTGTATTTTGATGCCTTCTTCCTCGAAATACCCGAGGGCGTCGGCAAGGTACATGGGAGCATAGAAGACGGAATGCGTCACCTCGTTGATGCGAAGCGTCACAAGCCCGTCGCTGTTTCCGCCGCCGCAGGCGGCGAGAGGGAGAAGCGCAAAGAGCGCCGCTCCGAGGGTTGCAAATATCTTTTTCATAATTCACTCCGTGAAAATTTTAAGATAATATAGTCTATGCCCCGCAAGGAATTATTGACAACGGCAAAAAAAGGGGGTATAATAAAAACCTATTACAATCAGAGAGAACGTTATGAAAGAGATGCACACGACTTACGATCCCAAGGAATTTGAGGATCGGATCTACGAAAAGTGGATGGAAGAGGGCAGTTTCCGCGCCGAAGTGGATCCCGCCAAAGTTCCGTTCACCGTCATGATGCCCCCGCCTAACATCACGGGACAGCTGCACATGGGGCACGCGATGGACGAGACCACGCAGGATGTCATCGTGCGCTTCAAGCGCATGCAGGGGCACTCCGTCCTGTGGCTTCCCGGCACCGACCACGCCTCGCTCGCCACCGAGCATAAAATTGTAGAAAAACTTCGCGAGGAGGGGACGACCAAGGAAGAGCTCGGCAGGGAAGAATTTCTGCGCCGCGCTTGGGCATGGAAGGAGCAGTACGGCGGCAAGATCATCGGACAGCTCAAAAAACTCGGTTCCTCGTGCGATTGGTCGCGCCTCGCCTTCACGATGGACGAAAAATGCTCGACGGCCGTCAAGGAAGCCTTCTTCCGTCTGTACAAGAAGGGGCTCATCTACCGCGGCAGCCGCATCATCAACTGGTGTCCCGACTGCAAGACGGCTCTCTCCGACGAGGAGGTCGCCTACTCGGAGGATGCGGGCAGTTTTTGGTACTTCAACTATCCCGTCAAGGGGACGGACGAGCACATCACCATCGCAACGACCCGCCCCGAGACGATGCTCGGCGATACGGCGGTCGCCGTCAATCCCCATGACGAACGCTACGCCCGCTTCATCGGCAAGACGCTCATCCTTCCCATCGTGGGCAGGGAGATCCCCGTCGTCGCCGACGACTACGTCGATCCCGAATTCGGTACGGGCGCCGTCAAAATCACGCCCGCGCACGACCCCAACGACTTCGAGGTGGGGCTCCGCCACAACTTGCAGATGATCCGCGTCTTGGGCGACGACGGCACTGTCAACGCGCAGGGCGGCAAGTTTGAGGGGCTCGGAAGGTACGAGGCGAGAAAGCGCATCGTCGCCGAAATGCAGGATTTGGGTCTCCTCGTCAAGGTGGAGCCGCACGCGCACAACGTGGGACATTGCCACCGCTGCAACGCCGTGTTGGAGCCCATCGTCTCCAAACAGTGGTTCGTCAAGATGAAGCCTCTCGCTGGGCCTGCCATCCACGCGGTCATGCAGAACAAGACCAAGTTCGTGCCCGACCGCTTCGCAAAAATTTACTTCAATTGGCTGGAAAACATCCGCGATTGGTGCATTTCCCGCCAGCTCTGGTGGGGGCACCGCATCCCCGTGTGGTACTGCGACGACTGCGGCGAAACAATTTGCGAGCGCGAAACGCCGACAAAGTGCCCCAAGTGCGGAAGCACACACCTGCATCAGGATGAGGACTGCCTCGATACTTGGTTCTCGTCTGCGCTCTGGCCGTTCTCTACGCTCGGCTGGCCGAACGAGACCGAGGACTTCAAATATTTCTATCCCACCGACGTCCTCGTCACGGGGTACGATATCATCCCGTTCTGGGTCATGCGCATGATGTTCTCGGGCATCGAACACACCGAGAAAGTCCCGTTCCGCGACGTGCTCATCCACGGCCTCGTGCGCGACGAGCAGGGGAGGAAGATGTCCAAGTCGCTCGGCAACGGCGTCGATCCCTTGGAGGTCATCGAAAAATACGGCGCCGATTCCCTCCGCCTCTCCCTCATGACGGGCGTCGCCCCGGGCAACGACACGCGCTTCACCGACGCCAAGGTGGAGGCGTCGCGCAACTTCATCAATAAGATCTGGAACGCCTCGCGCTTCGTTCTCATGAACGCAGAGGGGGACATTCCGCCCCTTGCCGAAGTGCGCCTGCAACCCGCCGATAGGTGGATCATCTCGCGGTTGCAGTCCACCATCCGCGAGGTCACGCTCTCCCTTCAAAAGTACGATTTGGGCATCGCGGCGGACAAGATCACCGACTTCGCATGGAACGACTTCTGCGATTGGTATATCGAGCTCTCCAAGCCCGCGCTGTACGGCGACGACGCGGAGAAGAAGCGCGGCACCCTTGCAGTGCTCATGTTCGTGCTCGAGAATACCTTAAAACTTCTGCATCCGTTCATTCCCTTCGTCACGGAGGAGATCTACGGGTACCTGCCGCACGTCAAGGGGAACATCATCACGGCGGACTTCCCGCGCTACAACACCAAACTTGCCTACAAGAAGGAGGCAAAGGCGTTCGAGGGCGTCATCGACCTTGTAAAGACGGTGCGCGCCATGAAGGTGGAAGTGGGCTGCCCGCCCGTCAAAAAGGTGCCGCTCTATCTCGTTACAGAGCAAAAACGCCTCGTTGCCGTCAACAAGTCGTCCATTCTGCGGCTCGCGGGCGCGAGCGATATCGACTTCGTGGAGAGCGGCGCGGAGGCAGGGGAGAAGCCCGTTTCCAAGGTGTGCGAGTTGGGGCAGATCTTCGTTCCGCTCGGCGAGCTCGTCAATCTCGAGGCGGAGCGCAAGCGGCTCGAAAAGGAGCTTGAACGCATCATGGGCGAAATTGCCCGTGCCGATAGCAAGCTCACCAATAAAAACTTCGTCGCCAAGGCGCCCAAGAAACTCGTCGAGGACGAGGCGGCAAAGAAAGAGAAATATCTCGACATGAAAAAGCGGATCGAACAGCAACTGAAATTGCTGTAAATGCGGGCGGCTTCCTCGGCGAGGAAGCCGCTTTCCAAAAACCGACACAAAATGCTGCTTGGATTTTCACAATCGTGCAATATAATGTTTCTCGTGCTAAATCATGTCATGTCGACCGAAGTGGAGACATCGCTACCTTATTTTCGCCGCACTTTGGAGCATTCCTGATTCTTACCTCCTCTTGTGAGCATTCCTGATTTTTGCCCCCTCCGTGGGAGGGGGACACAGGGGGTGGGGTCGATCCCTCGTCTACCCGTGGGCGAAACGAAGTCCGAATTTCCCCCCGCCCTTCGAGCGGGGAGGGGGACACGAGAGCGGGAAGTGGCGCCCTTTTGTCGGTGCGCTGTGGGGAAAGGCAGATGAAGCGGCGGCTCCCATTCGGACGGGCGGCGAACAGGAAAGCCGAAGGAAAAGATAAAAAAGTTAGTGCTATAAAATAAAAAATAACAATGAAATTATCAATCATGAAGAAATAAAAAGATAAAAACCAAATAGGAAAAAATTTGCTTTTTTATTATCTTCATCTCTTTATGATGCGTCCCGATTGATATCTACGCGCAGTAGAATTTACCCGATATCTCCGTTTTGCCCGCAAAATCCGTTTGAAAGTTGCCAAAATGTGCTATAAAATATAATATACCATATAAAATGAGGTCATCACAATGAAAAGAGCCATAAAATTTGTCACAGCGGGCATGGCGATCATCATCGTCCTGTCGCTCGCGGGGTGCGGGCCCGAAGGCGAACATCGCTCCTATACGGTCATGCTCTCCCAAACCGAGACCGCGCCGCAGTATTCCTCCACAGTGGAGATGTTGGAGGCCGTCCGTCCCACCGTCGTAGATGTCACAAGTTATTCGACGGACAGTGCAAGCGCGGGGAGCGGCGTCATCATCGGCGGCGCGATAGCGGGGGAGTATTCCGAATGGCAGGAGAATTCTTCGGCAACCGCCGCTTACGATCAGTACTTCATCATCACCAATCACCACGTCATTGACGGCGGGCAGTCCTTCGAGGTGGATGTCCTCAACATCGAGGACGGCGAGGAGAGCACCAAGATGTACGAAGCCACCCTCATCGGCGGCTCGTTCAAGCGGGATATCGCCGTGCTCTCCATCCGCCCCGAGGCGGGGGAAACGTTCGCATGCGCAACGTTTGCGGACAGCGACAAGGTCAAAGTGGGCACGGAGGTGTTCGCCATCGGCAACCCGCTCGGCATCTTGGGCGGCACAGTGACGCACGGCATTGTCTCGGCGACCAAGCGCGCCGTCGCCTTGGATGAGATCGGAACGATGACGCTCATGCAGACGGACGCCACCACCAACGGCGGCAATTCGGGCGGAGGGCTCTTCGATGCGAGCGGCCGCCTCATCGGCATCAATAATTCGGGGTACGAGACGTACAACGGGCAGAGCGTGGAGGGGCTGAACTTCGCCATCCCCGCCAACGATGCCAAGTTCGCCGCAAAGTCGCTCATCGAAACGCACGAGGAGACGGGGGGCACCGTCACAAAGTACGGCGAAGTTACGGGCGACGTTCGTCTCGACGTCTCCTTCACGACGGCCGCGCTGTACACGAATTCCGCGCACACCGCCATGGGCACCTACCTCGTCGCCGCGGCGTCGAGCACAGAGAGCCCGCTCTATCGCTATTGGAGCAACAATTATGCCGCCATTCTCTCCATCTCGGTGGACGGCGCTAAGACGGCGTTCACGGGAAATGTGGAAAGCTCCTACGAGCTCACCGACCTCGCGGACGAGGTGCTCTCCTCGGTCACGGCGGGCAAGACGGTCGTGATCGAATATCGCAGCGTGCTGTCCCGCACGTCGGGCGGAAGCGGTATTTGGGGTGGCATCTGGGGCGGCACCACCTATAACTATCTCGACAGTACCACGCGCACGGCGACGTTCACGGCACAGCAGTACGTCTACGAGCCGTAAAAAAATTAAAAAATTTGCAAAAAATATGGCATATACCCGCCGATCGGGAAAATTTTTGCGGTATCATTACATTGTGAAGAGAAGAAAGTGAGCCGAAAGCCGCGCGCCGAGCAAAAAAGCCCTTGGGCACGCCGCGCGGCGCCGCTGTGAGGCGGCGGCGCCGCGCGGCGTGCCCGAGGGCTTTGAAAGCGGAAATAATTTTTTATGGCGAAAGTTTGACATTCATGGGAATATTTGCTACAATAAAAATGAAGAGAAATCCGGAGGGAGCAATATGAAAGATTTCATCGTAAACGACGAGGAATCTCTCGGAAAACTTCTCGCAAAAGTGCGGACAGCGCAGGAAATTTTCTCCACATACACGCAGGAACAGGTGGACGAAATTTTTTACCGCGCCGCGCTCGCCGCGAACAAGGCGCGCATTCCGCTTGCAAAGCTCGCCGTGGAAGAGACGGGCATGGGCGTCGTCGAGGACAAGGTCATCAAGAACCACTACGCCTCGGAGTACATCTACAACGCTTACAAAAATACGAAAACTTGCGGCGTCATCGAGCGCGATGAGGGCTTCGGCTACACGCGCATCGCCGAGCCCATCGGCGTGCTCGCCGCCATCATTCCCACAACCAATCCCACGTCGACCGCCATCTTCAAGTGCCTCATCTGCTTAAAGACGAGGAACGGCCTCATCATCTCCCCGCACCCGCGCGCAAAGAGGAGCACCATCGAGGCGGCAAAAATTGTCCTCGAAGCCGCGGTGAAGGCGGGCGCACCCGAAGATATCATCGGCTGGATCGACCAGCCCACCGTGCCGCTCTCGGGCATGATCATGCGCGAAGCGGATATGATTTTGGCGACCGGCGGCCCCGGCATGGTGCAGGCCGCCTATTCGAGCGGCAAGCCCGCCCTCGGCGTCGGCGCCGGCAACACGCCCGCCGTCATCGACAGTTCCGCGGATATCCGCCTCGCCGCTTCCTCGATCTTGCACTCCAAGACGTTCGATAACGGCATGATCTGTGCCTCGGAGCAGTCCGTCATCGTGCTCAAAGATATCTACGAGGATTTCAAAAAGGAAATGCAGCTCCGCGGCGCTTACATTCTTTCACCCGAGGAATGCAATAAAGTCCGCAAGACCATCATCATCAACGGCGCGCTCAACGCAAAAATTGTGGGGCAGACGGCAGAGACCATTGCAAAACTTTCGGGATTTGAAGTGCCCGCGGGGAGCAAAGTGCTCGTCGGCGAAGTGGAAAGCGTCGATCTCACCGAGGAGTTCGCGCACGAAAAACTTTCGCCCGTGCTTGCGATGTACCGCGCCGAAACGTTCGAAGACGCGGTGAAAAAGGCAGACCGCCTCATCCGCGACGGCGGCCTCGGGCACACGTCCGCGCTCTATGTGAACGTCGAGACGGGCGCGGAGAAGATAGAATATTTCCGCTCCGTCATGAAGACCTGCCGCATCGTCATCAACACGCCCTCGTCGCACGGCGGCATCGGCGATCTCTATAATTTCAAATTCCCGCCTTCGATGACGCTCGGCTGCGGCTCTTGGGGCGGCAACTCCGTCTCGGAAAACGTCGGCGTCAAGCACCTCATCAATATCA
>CANRFK010000007.1 GCA_947629875.1 uncultured Clostridia bacterium | reverse complement strand
AGTCATTGCAGATACGAAGTTGTCCCTCAATGGACTGCTCCGTCTGCTTGTCGCAACTATACCGTGCATAGATAACAGCAACACATTTTTATGGACACTGTCTGACTTACAATAAACCTCAAATTCTCTCATGTAATACCTTTTGTTTTGAGAAACTTTGTTTTCCATCTGGAAACCTCCGATATTTTATTTTGCCTTTCGGCAAGGCAGCAGTAGCACGTGTTCAATTGAGATTGCGACATGCTCGCCATAAGCAACCCAACCCGAATATTTCAAAATGTTTGGGTTGGGCTGATTTTTTGTGCAAAAAAATTTGCAAACCGAAAAACAGGACAATTTATATATGGCGCGGGCACTTCAAATCGGTTATAATGGGAAAAAATCCCAACGGAGGTAACTATGAAACCCTATCTGACCCTGATCAACCCCCTTTTCGATTGGTTCCTTGCCGAGATGAAGATCACGATCGCCCTGTTCGATCTCCGCGGCAATTGCATTACGCACCGCGGCGGCGGAAAGGAATTTTGCTGTGCCGTAAGGTTACATTTCGACAAGAAATGCCGTGAGGAAGACGAAAATGCGTTTACAAACGCTTTGCAAGACGGCAAACCGCACCGCTACAGATGTCACGCCGGGCTCACCGAGATCGTATTTCCCCTCCTCGATACAGACGGAACTGTCGTCGGTTTTATCATCATCGGCAAGTTCCGCGAAAAAGATTGCGTGGAAGAAGCCCGCGCCGTGGCGCAAAAAGCCATCCGTGGCGACGCCCGCAAGCGCGAAGCCGCTCTCGCCGACTTTGAAGATCTTCCCACACTGGATGAGAACGAGATCCGCAAGGCGCTCGCGCTCCTCCGCGAAATTGCACAAATGTTGCGCGATTTGGACTGTTTGCAGAGTTTGCACGAGCCCGAAATTTTGCAGACGATCGACATCGAAAAGGCGCCTCGGAAGAAGAAACTGACTTGCGCGCAATTATACGAGTCCCTCTATACGACGCGGCATCCGCATGAAAAAATCATCCGGAAGGCGTGCGGCGAGACGCCCTCCCGCTTCCTCGATGAGCGGCGGCTCGTGCGCGCGGAGGATCGTTTGATGAACACGGATGACAGCATCGAGAAAATCGCCGAAGACCTCGGCTATGAGCCTCTCTCCTTTACCGCATTTTTCAAGCGGCACTGCGGCATTGCGCCCCAAAAATTCCGCAAAAACAAACAACGTCCCGCCGAAAACGAGAACAAGCGCACCCGAAAAAAACACAAAGACGATACCACCTTGCCATTCTGAAAGACCCCTCCTCGCAGGAGGAAGGGTCTTTCGCTGTCACATTTTCCATTATAAAATATCGTGCGCGACGGGCTCGCAGAACTTCGCCGCGACCTCCGCCCGCCCGAAATTGCCGAGCGCCCACATGAGCTTTGCGACCGTCGCCTCAAGCGTCATGCCGCGCGCCTCCAGAACGTTGCCGCAGTCCAAAAGTTTGCGCCCCACCTCGTACTTATCGAGGGCGCTCCCCTCGCGTTCCACCTGCGTCGTGAACACCACGGGCTTGCCGCTCCTGAGAAACACTTTCATGCGGTTGAAGAAGGCGTCGCCGCCATAATCGGGCACGCCGCCCGTCCCGAAGGACTCGACGATGAGCCCCTCGCAGTGCTCTTCGAGATAGTCGAAAATCGCAGGCGAGATGCCGGGGACGAGCTTCAAAACAAACACCCGTCCGTCGAGATTTTTGTAAAAAACGGGCAATGTATGCGGTTTTTGCTCGGAAATGTAGTAGAGCGGCGCGCCGTCGCGCAGGATGGCGATCTCGGGGTAGTCGATGCTCGTGAAGGCGTTGTAGCTCCGCGTGCGCGTCTTTTTTGCGCGCGTGCCCAAGATGACTTTCCCGTCGAACACCACCTTCACGCCCGAGGCTCCCTCGTCGGCGCAGTAGAAAAAGGCGTCGGCAAGGTTGTTTCTTGCGTCGGTATCCCGAAGGCACACCGACTTCTGCGACCCCGTCAAGACAACGGGTTTGGGCGAATTTTGCACGAGATAGGAGAGCGCCGCCGCGGTATATGCCATCGTGTCGGTGCCGTGCGTCACCACAAATCCGTCAAACGCTGTGTAATTTGCCTCCACGATGCGCGCAATTTCCAGCCAATGCGCGGGGCAAATGTTGGTGCTGTCGAGGTTGAAGGGCTGCACCTTCGTGACCTCGGCAACGGTGGAAATTTCGGGCACGTAGGACAAGAGTTCCTCCGACGAGATGGCGGGTGCGAGCCCGCCCGCCGTTATTTTCGAGGCGATGGTCCCGCCCGTCGCAATGAGCATGATTTTTTTCACAGTCCGCCTCCTACCACAATTTTTCGGCGAGAACGACGCGCTCCCGCGCCGTCAGGCCGTATCCTTCCACCTCTTCGCCGCGCGCCAAACGGAGCAGCACGCGCGCCGTTTCCCCCGCCTCTTTTCCATGGAGAAGCACCCTTCCGCGCGCCTTCAAGAGCGCGTGCAGGGCGTCCCCCACATCGTCGGCGCAGACGGCTTCGTCCACGCCCAGATCCTCCAAAACCGACAACGTTTGCGGGTTTTTATCGGAGACGAGCACTCTTCCGAACGCCGTGTACCGCTTTTCGTCGTACCTTATGCCGCCCATTTCGTAGCACATAAAGTCCCCCGCCACTCGCGTCCTGTCCCCGCACCCCGCGGCGACGTGCTTGCAGAGGGCAACGTCGTAGGGCGCGGCCTCCTCTTCGGCGGAAAGCACCCGCTCGACGCGCGCCTTTTGCAGGCGGTTGCGCATGCCGACGGGCGCAAACACCTCGTCGCCCGCCTTCACCGTAAAGTCGCACAGGTACCAGTACGCCCTGTCCGAAATATTGCCGTCCTCAAAGAACCGCAATGCGGCAAAGAGATATTTCATGCGAAAAATTCGGGCGGCAGCGACACGATCTCCTCCATTCGCCGCCGCACAAAGGTCTTGTACTTGTTGCACGCCGACTCGAAGAGCACAAAGAGCCGCCCCTCCTTCAAAAAGATCCCCTCGCTCATGCAGGGCGCGGAACGCGCGGCGCGCAGGGTCTCCTCCCCGAAGAAGTACAGCGGCACGTCGGCGCCGTTCACTTCCAACGTTCCGATGGGGGAAGCGGGCATTTCGTGGCGTTCGAGCATGCTGTCTTTCAGCCCCCACGAGCAGGAGAAGTACACGTTGCCGCCCTCCACGGCGATGCCCTGCACCAGCCCTCTTACGGAGAAAACCGCCTCGGGCGTCTCGCTCTCCACGATGCGATCGGCGGTGTCCGCGAGCGCATAGCGGTAGACAAGGGCGCGATTTTCCACCCCCATGTATGCAATATGGTGGCTCTCGGCCGTCTCATAGTTGCCCGCGCGGTAAAATTCTCCAACGTACAGTTTACCCTCCGAAATCGAGCAGAACGCCAGCCCCATGCCCACATCGAATGCGTCCGAGACCTCGGCGCTTCCGCCCGTCTTTGCCGCTGCCACGGCCGCCGCAAGGGGAATGCGCAAAATTTCATTGTCGCTCGTCAGATAGACGAAGTTCTCCGTCGCGGCGATGCCGCCGAAGTGCGTTTTGAGCGCCTCCCCGCCCCGCTCCACGGTGAAGTAGTCCGCCTTTTCGCCGCCGAGAAGGTACACCCGCGAGGGCGCCTTTTTGTAGTACCCGCTCACGGCGACGGTGTAGCCGCCGAACCCGTCGCCCGACGGCCACTCGCAAAGCCCCTGCGGCACGAAGCCGTCGGAGAGGTCGGGCAAATTTACTTCCGCCCGCGCGTTTTCGTCGAACGCTTTATAGTCTGCGCCGAAAAACCACACGCAGAGAAAGACCTCGAGCGCGACGAAGATGGCGAGAAAGACGCCGCAAAAACTCATTTTCAGACGATACCGTTTCATTCCCCCTCCTTCTCGATGAGCGCAAACTTTTCGGCGCGGGAAAGCCGTTTTATATGCCATTCGCGGCTCCTCGCCTCGTGCTCCGTTGGGAATGTTTCATAATACACCATGCGCACGGGCAGGCGCGAGCGCGTATATTTTGCGCCCTTCCCCGCATTGTGAACGGCCTCCCGCCGCTTCACATCCGTCGTAAATCCCGTATAGAGCGTGCCGTCCGCGCACCGCAAAAGATACACAAAGTATTCCATAAAAAATGCCGCGCTCATCGGCGCGGCGAAGGGTTATTCTTCTTTGGGCTCTTCGGGCTGCGCTTCCGCTTCGCTTGTGGGATGTCCCGCTTTTTTCCTGCGGCTCCTGTCCGCGGCGCACGCCACACAACATGCGAGGAGGAAGCAGACGACGAACGCCGCCACGGCGACGAGGAGAATGCTCACGCCGCCCTCCGTTTTGACCTTCTGCATGTCGAACCGCGCCTGCATGCCGCGTTCGTAGATGGCCTTGGTGACCGCGGTAAGTTCGGCCGCCGCGCCCGCAAGTTTGGTGCGCTCCGCGTCGATCCGCTCGGCAAAGGCATCGTTTGCGGCCGATGTGAGCGTACCCGTCGCGGGCTCCCCGCTCTCCCCGAGTTCATCGGAGCCCAGCCAATGCAGAATGTTCGCGTTGCGCTCGATGAGTTCGGCGAGCCGCTGGGAGACGTTGAGCGCGGACTGCTGCACATAGACGCCCCCCTCCTGCTGTTGTACGGACGAAAGGGCGGCAAGCGGCGCGGCCACGGAGGCAACGGTATATGCCGTATTCTGCACGGTGCCCGCCTTTTTCAGCTCCTCGATCTCCGTCTTGTTGCGGCTGTATTCCTCTTTCAACGCCGCTTTATATGCGTCAAAATTGTCGGTATAATAGTACCCGCCCGCCCGAAGTTCGTTCTCGAGCTCCTCCTGCACGCTCTCGCCGTAGAGGGCGTTGACGGACGCGCGGAACTCCTTGAGGGATTTCTCCGTCTCCCCCACTTTGAGCTTGTACGCCGCGTCGTAGATGGAGATCCACTCGTCGTACTTGTCGATCAGGGTCTCGCGCTCCTCGGCAAGGAGATTGAGGCGTTCCTCGAAGGGCGCGCCCCCGAACGTCTCTTCGGAGACGGCATAGTCCACACTGCCCGCCTCGGCACGCATCCTGTCCACCGTGGCCTGCGCGATGGCGCGGATGAACTTCTCCGCCTGTTCCGTGCCCGAAAAGTACGTGCTCTTGGCGGTCACCGTATATCTTCCCGTGTACTTGGTCGCACCGCCCTCCGTCACCGTTGCGGCCTGAATGGAGATCCGGTTGTCGCGGATCATCCGATCGGTGTTGATGCCCGTGAGCCCCTCGCCCTTCTTGGCCTCGTTGAGGCTCTCGGCAGAGATCATCGTCTGATAAAAGAAGGGTTCGCCGTCGGGGTAGGAATATTCGGAGCCCGTGGGAAACACGAGGGAAAATTCCATCGAATACGACCGCGCCCCGGGGTTGACCGCAAAGTACACGATGAGCACGGCAATGACCGTCACGAGCGCGGCGGCGCCGAGGATATACCAGATGCGGCGGAGCACCATGCGCCAGATCTCGCCGAACGTCAAACCTTCCTGTACATTTTCATCTTCCATACATTTTCTCCGAATGGGATTGCGTTTTTTGTGTATCGCCCTCGTAAGCGATTTCATTCCAAAGCTGTTTTGTCCGCAACGATCGATTTTATTTCATACAACTTCGCCTGCGTTCACGGTTTTTCTCGGGCAACTTCGCCGACGTTTATCAATTTTTCCGAGCAACTTCGCCCGCGTTCACGGTTTTTCCAGGGCGGCTTTGTCAGAACGGCCGCTTTTATTATAACCAACTCTGTCTGCAACCGTATCGTAATTGCCTGTATTATATCCGATTTTCGCCCTTCCGTCAATCATATCTTGGAAAATTTCCAAAATCCGTCTCTCCCGCCCTTCGGGGGAGGAGATGGGCAAAGGCCTACCCTCCTTGGGAGGGGAGACTCCGCCGTAGGCGGTGGTGGGGAGGGGTGCTGTGCGCCGCCGAACTACCGTACGGCGGCGCTACTTCGCCCTGCGGGCTCGTGCCGCGCTTGGTAGACGAATAGTGCGCGCGGGGCGGTGCGAGGCGGGGCGTTGAATTTATTTTTGAGCATACGCCCCCAAGGGGCGGAGACGAAAAAAGAAATTCAACGAAACTTATAGCCCTTCCAGCTCATCAATCGTCAGCGAGAACGCGGGGATGAAGTGCCCGAAAAAGTAATCGACCGCGCGCATCTTCATGTTCAAAAGATCCCCCTCGATGGTCTTTTTCGCCTTGGAAAACTCATTGTTCCCCTGCCGCAACTCCTCGAGGCACTTGATATACGCAGAGAGTTTATCCGCCGCCTTCACAAAGCGGTATTCTGGCAACGACTTATCGGCCTGCAAATAGGGGTAGAGTTCCCCGCGCAGCTCCTCGGGGAGCGTACCCGCGATCTTATCCACCGCGAGTTGTTCGAGTTTCTCGTATTCGCCGTGGATGCTCGCGTTGAAGTACTTCACGGGCGTGGGCAGATCCCCCGTCATCACCTCGCTCACCTCGTGGTAGAGGGCGAAGAGCACGGCGCGCTCGGTATCCACATGGCCGCCGTAGACCTTGTTCTCGATGGCGCAGAGCGCATGGGCGAGCACGGCGACGGAGTGCGAGTGCTCCATGATGTTCTCGTCGCGCGTGGAGTGCATGAGTTGCCAGCGTTTGATGAACTTCATTCTGTCGAGATAGGCGTAAAATTTATCCATAAGTACCTCTTTTTTTGATTATATCACAAAAGTGTGCGAAAAACAATTTACTTTGCGGAAAAAGCGTGATATAATTCAGGTACAATTTGAATATCCGTCGTGGGTGCCCCAAAAGGGCTGAGATCATACCATTTGAATCGGACAAGGTAATACTTGAACGAAAGAACGAGATTGAGGAGATTTTTCCGCCCGCGTTTTCGCGGGCGTTATTTTTTGGGCTATTTGGGCTCTTTTCAGAGCCGAGCAGATCGAGGAGCGCGCGGATTTCCCGAAGGGAGTTTACTAAAACGTAAATGACCACCCCGTGCACACCATTCGCCTACTAGGCACGGCACGAGCCGTAGGCGAAGTAGGGAAAACGCAAGCGCGCCCCGTGCGCACCATTCGTCTACTAAGCACGGCACGAAGCCGCAGGCGAAGTACAAAGAGCTGCGACGGCTATGGAAAGAGCCACCCCTCCGAGGCGGGCATTCAAAACACATATTTACAGGAGGTTTCTATGTTACTCAATTCCCTTTTGGCGGACACAACAAAGTGGTATCCGATTCTCTTTGATTCTCCGCTAAACATTGCGGGCGGCATCTTTTTCTGGTTGACGCTCGCGCTCGTCATCGGCTTTCTCATCGCAGTCGTCCTCTTGAAGGGCGACGCAAGAAAGAAATTCGCCAAAATTTCGTTGCTTGCCGCAATCGGCTATGCCTGCGCCGTGGGCATCGTGTTGCTCTCGATGACTTTTGCGGAGGACGGAATTTCAAACACGCTCTTCTATCCCCTGCTCGTCCTGCTCGTCTGCGTCGGCGGGAGCGCGATCGCGCTGTACCTCAAACCGCGCAAACTCACGGCGATTATCACGGGCAGTATTACGGGAACCGCGGGCATTGCCGTGCTCGTCTGCATGGGCGTGTTCGGAGACAACGCAAAGAACGGCATCACGATAACGGACAACGCCCTTCTGTACGTCTCCGCGGTGGTGCTTCTCGCCGTCCTCGTCGTTCTCGCTCTGATTTTCGGCAGAAAGGATAAGAAGGGCTTCGATTCCAAGTCCGTCTCCTATGCCGCCGTCTGCATTGCGATGAGTTTCGCCCTCTCGTACATTCGTATCTTCCAGTTGCCGCAGTCGGGGTCTGTGACCGTCGCGTCACTTCTGCCCCTCATGATCTATTCGTATATGTTCGGCGTGAAGAAGGGCGTGTTCGCGGGCTTCATCTACGGCATCTTGCAGGCCGTGCAGGATCCTTGGATCATCCACCCCGCACAGTTCCTATTGGATTACCCCATCGCATTCGCGTGCATCGGCGTAGCGGGCATGTTCGCACACGTCAAGAAGTTGGAGAAGATGCCGCAGGTGCAGTTCGCCCTCGGCGCGGTGGTCGCGTGCACGCTCCGCTACGTCTCTCACATTCTTTCGGGCGTGTTCGCCTTTGCCGACCTCGGCGCCGACCCGCTCGGCGCATGGACGTACAGCCTGACCTACAATTCCTTCGTGTTTATCGATCTCGCCATCGTCATCGCCGTCGGCGTGCTTGTTTTCAGTTCCAAGGCCTTTGTCCGCGAAGTGAGAAAGTTCAACGCCCCCGCAAAGCCCGCCACCCCTCATACCGAGCCGCCGCAGGCGGTGAGTGTATCTTCCCTTGAACCCGCCCCCGCCGAGGAGATAGTTCCTCATACCGAGGCGAAGCCGAGTGTATCTTCCCTTGAACCCGCCCCCGCCGAGGATGCCGTCCCCGCCGGGTCAACTCCCGTTGAGGCTCCCGCCCCCGCGCAAGAAACGCCCGTGCAGGAAACCACCTCCCAAGACGAACCCGACGCCCCCGTCGAATAACCCCGCCTACGTGCCCCCTCGGGAGCCTTTTCTCGCCCCCTCCATGGGAGCCTTTTCTTGCCCCCTCCATGGAAGGGGGTGCCCCGTAGGGGCGGGGGTGGAGCCATCCCTTTTCCCGCGTCAGCACGTGTGCGCCGTCTTGCCTTATCCTCTAATATTATCCCCCTCCCCGCGCGCTACGCGCGCGGGGAGGGGGAAACGGGGGGAGGGTACCATGTGGAGTCTTTCTCCGAATGAGGAACTCCCGTTTCTTCCTCTTTCCATACTTGCCTTTTTTCTTCTTTTCTTCGGTTTCCCGTTTCTTTGCCCCCTTTTCTTCCTATTTGCATTTTTATGATGCGTCCCGTTCGATATCTACTTATGGTAGAATTGACCCATCATCGCCCATTTTCCGCTGCCCCGCACCCGCCCGCCGCAAAATTTTGTCAATTACAGCAAAAATATTTCTCCGCACAAGCCAAAATAGTTGCCCCCCCCCGAATTTTTGATATAATGATGCAAACATTCTACGGAGGAAAAATTATGATCTGCAAATTTTGCAACGCGGAAAATCCCGACGGCGCAGCTTTTTGTTCGGCGTGTGGAAAGCGGATCGACGGCAAAATCGTCTGTCCGAAGTGCGGCTCGGCAAACAATGAGAATGCGGTCTACTGCTATATTTGCGGTGAAAGGATCGACGGCAAACGCGCCTGTCCCGAATGCGGAGAGGTCTTGCCCGATGGGGCGCGCTTCTGCCCCGTATGCGGACATTCCTCGGGACAAATCATTGCCGAAAGCGCGCAGACGGTTGCCAAGACAAACGCACCGCTTTCCCATTCGCAGTACGACGCCGACCCGCACGAGGAGACGCTCTGCGGTTCCGAATACGGCCACTTATCGCAAGTCCCGTCGATCCCGCAGACAACGGTCAAACCGAACAAATCGCTCTCCCATTGGCTGAACCTCTCGGGCGGCATCGCTCTGCTTGCGTCGGCCACGTTTGCCCTCATCTTCATCTTCTGCCTCGGGCTCACGTCTGTTGTCTCCTCTTCCGAACTTCTCGGCTCCAGCCGCAGTCAAACCATCATCTACGACTTTTTCTCGAAGATATATGAACAAATTTCTCTTTCTTTGCAAGATATCACAACGGGTGGGGAATATCTTGCCTTCCCGCTCTATTTCAGCGCCGCCATCGGCACGCTGATCGCCGCGGGATCGCTCGTCTCGATCCCCGTCTGTGTGGTGCTTGCGGCAGTCCGCTTTGCGCGTTCTGTCCGCGGGACGAAGGGCAACACCGATTATTTCGCACCCGCCGCCGCGGCATACGCCGTATTTCTTTGTAGCGCATGCGTGCTCCTCGCACTCTACGCGGGACATTCAACGGGAACGGAAAGCAGCACCTCCGTCACCATGAACGACGCCTCGCTTGCGGGCGTCATCTTGGGCGGCATTTTCTTCGGCGCGGGTTGCGGGCTCCGGATCGTCGCCAAGGGCAAGTCGCTTTTGACCCGCAATATGATCAAAAACGGGATCGTCGCCGCCGTCGGTTCGGTATTTTCCATCATCATCCTCTCCTTCGCCACGCAGGGCGCGCTCGGCGTCAGCAGTACGGGCGCCGCCGCAAATATCATGAGTTATATGTCGCTTGCGGGCATGGGTTATATCTCCAAAATACAGGCGGCTACAACCGGAACATTCGTGGCCGCACCGAGCAATGCCCTTGCGGCGTCCGTATTTGCAGTGATTTTTCAACTCGCAGTCATCGCACTCACCGTATGCTTACTTATTCTGCTGTGGAAATCGCTTGCGGAAGAGCGCGCTCCCTCCGCCGTACCGCGCGAAAAAAATCGCCTCATTGCGGCAGCCTTTCTCCTCGCTTGCGCCGTGGGCGCACTCGCAGCCAGCATTTTGTTCGGCGACTTCTTCGTGAAATATATGGAACTCGATAGCGCCGTCAAGTTGACTTATACGGCGCCCATCGTCACGCTCGTGTTCTCCGTACTTCTCTTTACTGCAGTGATTGTAGACGCCGTGTTACTACTGCGCCCGAACGAAAGAGAAATCCCGCACACGGATCAAGAGCAAATCGAAGGCGACGATCCCGATTTATGATAACGGCATCGGAACAGCCGACCTAATGGGTCGGCTGTTCTCTTATCCGCCGTAAGTTTTATCTTATCCTCCCGCATAATCCCCTCCCCCCCTATCCTCTTTTCACTCTCCTTTCCTTTCTCATACGCTCGCGCCCCGCCGCAGCGTAGCCGCGGCAATGCGTGCCCCGCGCGCACTATTTGTCTACCAAGCGCGGCACGAGGAGCGTAGCGACGAAGTAGCGTATCTTTCTCCTCTCGAAAATTTTTTCCGACTTTTTGAAAAAAGTGTGGCATACATCTTCCAAAACACAAAATTTTCATGATATTATTACATTGTGAAGAGGAAAGTGAGCGGGCTCGGAAGCGGCGGCGGAAGAAAAAAGCTCCCTGTTGTGACGCGCGCGGCTGCCGCAAGGGCGGCGGCAGCGCGCGTCACAACAGGGAGCTTTCATTGTGGAAAATTATAATATGTTGAGAAAAATTTTTGTCAAAATCAGAAATTCCAAAATGCTTTTTCGGCAAACATTTTCTCAAAAATCCATGCGCTGCACGCGATTTTTTAGCAAAGATCCCCTCAAAGCACCATGCCTTAAAAGCAATTTTCGCGCAAAATATCCCCTCAAAATTCGATATGCTTGAAGTCCTTTTTGTGCGAGCGGCGGTAAAAGATCGCTTTCCGTCCGATGACGGCAACCACTTCCGCGCCGAGAAGTTCGGCGAAGTTGGCGGCCAGATTTTCGCCGTCGTCGCCCGAAGCCGGAAGAAGCGTCACTTTGATGAGTTCGCGCGCTTCCAAGGCATCGGAAAGCGCATTCACAAGATTTTCGCTTATCCCCTCTTTCCCGACCTGCATCACGGGTTTCATGGTCGCCGCGAGCGATTTCAAATTTGCCCTCTCTTTGGATGTAAACATACCTCTCTCCTCAAACATATTCAAATTCCACTTCGCCTACAACAACGGTATCGCCCGCCTTGCAACCCGCGGCCTCCAAGGCCTTGAACACGCCGCGCAGTTTTAAGACGCGCTGAAAATAATTCATGCTGTCGGGATTGTTCAGAACGACGTTGCGGCAGAGCATATCCACGAGCCCGCCCACGACGACGAACGCGCCGTTTTCGTCGGTGAAAATTTCAAAGTCGAGATCGCTCTCTTCCTCGAGCGAAAATTCGTCGGCGGGAATTTTTTCGGCGGGCGGAAGCGTTTTGAGTTTTTCCACAATGGCGCGCACGAGTTCCTCCGTGCCTTCGCCGCGCACCGCGGAAATCTCGAAAATTTCATAGCGTTTGCCGTATTTCTTCTTGAACCGCTTGCAATTTTCCTCCGCGCCGAACACGTCGGTCTTATTGAGCGCGACGATTTGGGGAAGCGCGGCGAGTTTTTCCGAATAATGTTTGAGCTCCTTGTTGATGGCCTCGAAATCTTCGAGCGGGTCGCGCCCTTCGAGCCCCGAAATATCCACGACGTGGCAGATCATGCGGGTGCGCTCGATGTGGCGCAAAAAATCGTGCCCCAGCCCCGCGCCTTCCGCCGCGCCCTCGATGAGCCCCGGGATATCGGCGGCGATGAAACTTTCATCGTAATATTTTGCGACGCCCAAATTGGGCGAAAGCGTGGTGAAGTGATAGTCCGCGATCTTGGGCTTTGCCGCCGAAATTTTGGAGAGAAGCGTGCTCTTTCCCACATTTGGGAAGCCGACGAGCCCGACGTCCGCAATGACTTTCATCTCCAAAATGAGGACATGGGGGTGCGTTAAAACGCCTTTCTGCGCGAAATTGGGGGCGTGGCGGCGCGCCGTTGTGAAGCGCACGTTGCCCTTTCCGCCGCGCCCGCCCGAGACGATTTTGACCGTCTCGCCGTCCTCGTAAATGTCGCACAAAATCTTGCCGCTCTCGAAGTCGCGCACAAGCGTGCCGCAGGGAACTTTTACATACAGATCTTCGCCGCTCTTTCCGTAGCACTGGTTTGTGCCGCCGCGCTCGCCGTTTCCTGCAAAATACTTTGCGGTGTAGCGGAAGGAGAGGAGGTCGTGCATATCCTTATCGCCGACAAAATAGACGGAGCCACCGTCGCCGCCGTCGCCGCCATCCGGCCCGCAGGCGGGCTTGCCCTTGTACGCCTTAAAGGAATTCATGCCGTCGCCGCCGTCGCCCGCCTTGACCGTAATTTTTACTTTATCGGTAAATCCGTTTTTTGCCATGCAAAGAGTATACCATTTGCAAAAAAAATTTGCAAGGGTTTTGCCCTTGCAAAAAGACTTTTGGGGAAGGAACGGACAAGCCGAGAAAGTCTAAATTATATCGTAGTAAAATTAAGTCATTTACAACTTATAACTCCACGACCGTAACACCGTGATTGAAGCAGTAAAACAGTGAATTAAGTTCGGGACATTTTGCCTTCATGACGCGCGCCTTTTCGTTCAGCACATTGAAATCCTCTCCGTTGACGACGGCTTTTAGGCGTCCGTTTTGCATCTGTGCGTTCAACCATCGGCGCGCCATGATACGGATAATGCCGCCCTTCCCCGAACTGCCGTAGCCGTGGATAATGATAGCGCACTTGTACTTGCTCTGTTTGGCAAGTTTTATCGAGGCTCTCAGCCTATCCATTGCCTCTTCGCGCGGCGGCATTCCTTCCTCCAAATTGATTTCTGTGAGATTCATGCTTTTGCCACTAAAAAACCATTTTCAAAACAATCCGGGAAGAGGAAAATCTTTTCTCCCTCCGCAAATGCAACGGTGAGGTGGTTATTTTCATGGTCGAATTTCACGATTGTGCCCTCGCCGTATTTCTTGTGCGATACAGCGGTCCCGAGTAGCGGAAGAGGCGGGTCTTGGAATATCCAGATAGGATCCCATATTCTGACGGGTTCCAGTAGAAGTTCCGAATCCTGATCCTGTATCTTCTTGGGGAACTTCACTTCCTCTTTTGGCGTTTCTACCCTCGGGTTTTTTTTCGCGACTTTTTGAGCTTGACGCCTTATCTTTTTCGAGGTTGTAAGAAAAGAAATTTCGTAATCTTTCAGCGATTTTTCTATTTCGGGAATAATTTTATGTGCCTCTTTCAGCGAAAAAGTATCTGCCCGGGAAGCGTCCACGAGATTGCGCTCTCGATCGAGATAAAATACCTGTTTGCCTTTTTTCATTTTGATATATAAGAACCCATGTTGTTTTTTTATTTTTTTATGCTTTCCATTTTCTATGTCGTGCAAAATCATGCCAGAAGTTGAACCTGTTTTATATAGATGGTACTTGTATTTGAAACCCATAGATATATTTCCCCCAATATGCCATCAAAGCAATTTCTCAAATACTTGCACGAATTTTGTAAGGCGCACCATTGATTCTTCTATGGCAGTGAAATAACTGCTATAATCACCGAGGACGATTTCTTGCTCGCAGAAAATTCTTCGGGTGTTTTTGCCCTTTGTGCCGCGTTCCCAATTGCAATTGAACCCCAAAAGAGATTCTATCGCCTCTCTTTGTTCAAACAAGCAATCGAAAAGTTGAACTTCGTTTTCAAGATAGACCCCATATCTCACTCTTCCGCATTGGGGCGTAAATTCAATACAAACACAGCGGTTTGCCGTAAAATGCCGCGCATTTACATATGCATAGTGGCGGAGCGTTCCGTCTCTATCGCAGTTTAATTTCAGAGAAAACGGCTCGCCGTTTTCCATAAGCGTCTCTTGATATCTGTTCCAAAAAAATTTCCGCTCCATTTGTGTGTTCGACATAATTTATCCTCCTTATAGAATGGCATTGATCTGATAGCCGAGCCTCTCCGCCACGATCAAAAAGCGGGGAATGTTGAGAATGCCCCACTGCGTGCAGACGACCATATCGCCGTCCACAAGGTGCAAAATTTCCTTTTCGTCCGCGAAGAAGCGCACACGATATTCGGCGTCTCCGCGCTGTTTGGCGATTTCCACATTCTCCACAACGCCGAGGCTGCCCTGCAACGATCTATCAAAGACGCGCTTTAACTCGGCGCGCGTGATTTCGGGGTGCTCGGCGACATACCGCCTCACGACCGCATAGACCAACCCCTTCTTGGAATGCACGACCCCGTCAAAGGAATAGCGGGTGGTATCGCGCTTGCGCTCGGGGTCGGGAATGAGCGGCTTTGAGCTCACGATTTTGCCGTACGGGGTTTCGTCGGGAATTCCCGAGGCGCTCTCCGTGCCCGAAAGTTTTTGTTTCAGTTCCGCTACGTCGCGCTCCAATGCCTTGATACGGCTAAACAGTTCAACGATAATTTCCGCATCCATAAAATGCCTCCGATATTTTTGTAAGAACATTATAACATAAGAAAAAACAATGTCAAGCAATTTTTGTTATTTTGTAAAAATTTTTTAACTACGAATTACATATTTGTTTTCCCCCCTCTCTTGACAAGTACACTTGGCGGTGGTAGAATATGTTTGCCAAGAAAACTTGGCAAGGTGGAAATATGGAAGAGAAGCCGAACGAAGAGAAAAGCGAAAAGATTTCAAACAAAGAAAAAAATGAAAAACGCACACCCGAGGGGGAAAACGGGGAAAGGACGGCCGAGGAGTGCGAACTCTCGCCCGAGGAGATTTTGGAGCGGGCGAAGAAAGAGAATGAAAAACTCGGCGACGAGCGTCAGCGCGGCAGAATGCAGTGGGGAAATTATGCGGGCTTCCTTGCGACGACGCTTGCCTGCGTCATCGTCATGCTCGTGACAACGTTCGTCAACGGCGAGGTGCCCATAGGGCTCATGGCAATTCTCTTTACGGGCATAGCGGCGCAGAATATCGCGCAGGCGTGCGTTTACAGGAATAAAATGCACGTCGTCTCCGCCGTGTGCGCCGCGCTCATCACGGCGGGCGCGGCGATATATTGGGTGCTCTGGATTCTGGAACTGTGCGGGGTGAGCATCTGAAATGGACGAAAAACTTGTTCTGCACAACCGCCTGAAAGAGGCGCGGGCGGAAAAAAACCTATCGCAGGGAGAGCTTGCCGCGCGCGTGGGCGTTTCCCGCAACACGATAAGCTCCATCGAAACGGGGCAGTACTGCCCCACCGCGAAGCTCGCGCTCGTGCTCGCCGTCGCGCTCGGGAAAAAATTCGAGGAGCTGTTTTTCTTTTAGCCGCGAATTTTTTCCGTTTTTGATTTCATTTCCGCAAAATTCGGGTAATATATAAAAGAGGAACGATATGTACTCTTATTTTTTGTTTTTACTCATACTCATCCCCTTCCTTGCGCTCTCCGCCTATGCGACGGCGAAGGTAAACACTACGTTCAGCGCCTATGACAAGACGGTGACGCGCTCCGCCATGACGGGCTACGATACCGCCGTGCGGCTGATGAGAAACCGCGGCGTACACGACATTGCGGTGGGCAGGGTGAACGGCAGGCTCTCCGACCACTACAACCCCGCCAAAAATCTCGTGAACCTCTCGCAAAGCACGTACGGCTCCGCCTCGATTGCCGCCGTTGCCGTTGCCGCGCATGAGGTGGGACACGTCATGCAGAACAAAAGGGGCTATGTGCCCTATAAAATACGCAATGTGCTCGTGCCCATTGCAAATATCGGCTCGCGGCTCGCGTTGCCCGTGATCTTGCTGGGGATCTTGCTCGACCTTTTGTGGCTCGCCGCGCCCGCGCCCGTGGGGCAATATGTCATGTATGTGGGCATCGGGCTGTATTCCCTTTCCACCATCTTTATGCTGGTGACGCTACCCGTGGAGTTTAACGCCTCGCGCCGCGCCAAAAAGATGCTCGTGGAGGACGGCGTTTTGACCGAGGAGGAGTTGCCCGGCGCAAAAAAGGTGCTCAACGCCGCCGCGATGACCTACGTTGCCTCCATGCTCATCTCGCTCGTCTACTTTTTGCGGATGCTCTACGTGGTGCTCACGATTTCGAGAAATCGGGGGTGAGGAAGGTAGAGATGTCTCGACTACGCTCGACATGACATTATTACAGGGCGGAGCAAGGACAAGATACGCTCACGCGCCGCCGCGCTCCATAGGAGCGCGGCGGCGCGTCAGTGTATGAGGGTCGGACTTTGTTGGGGGAAAGATACACTCGTTTGCGCCCCCGCGGCAATGCCGCGGGGCGCAAACTCGGTATGAGGAATAAATAAGGCGGGGCGGCTTTTTGGTTGGGGCGGACTTCGTTGGTCGGGATTCTTCACCGCCGCCCGAGCGCAACGCGCTCGGGCAGCGGTTCAGAATGACGCGGAAGCAAAATGGGCGGGGCAGAATGACGCGGAAAAACAAGAGGACAGAAACCCCCACCACCGCCTACGGCGGAGCCGCCCCCTTCAAAAGGGGGCAGCCAAGGTCTACCCCCATTCCCATGGAGAGCGATTACAGGCGGGAGGAGATGGAGAGGAGGAAGGCTTCGGTGGACAACTTCTTTGGCGTGACGCCGGGGCGGGAGAAGAGCGAGACGAGATCGCCCGTCATGTAGCCCTCCTCAATGGTCGCAAGCGTGGCGCGCTCCAAGCGGGCGGCAAAATCGACAAGGGCGGGGAGGTTGTCCAACTCGCCGCGCTTTTTTAATGCCCCCGTCCATGCAAAAATCGTGGCGACGGAGTTGGTGCTCGTCTCCTCCCCTTTCAGATATTTATAATAGTGGCGCGTGACGGTGCCGTGCGCCGCCTCGTATTCGTACTTGCCGTCGGGCGAGACGAGAACGCTCGTCATCATGCCGAGGGAGCCGTAGGCGGTTGCGACCATGTCGCTCATGACGTCGCCATCGTAGTTCTTGCACGCCCACAGCATGCCGCCCTCCGAGCGCATCACGCGGGCGACGGCGTCGTCGATGAGGGTGTAGAGATAGGTGATGCCCGCGGCGGCGAAGGCCGCTTCATATTCCTTGAAAACTTCGGCGAAGATCGCCTTGAATTTGCCATCGTAGACCTTGGAGATGGTATCCTTGGTGGCGAAGATCATGGGGAGTTTTCTCTCCAAGGCGTAGCGGAAACAGGAATGCGCGAAGGAGCGGATGGACGCCTCGGTGTTGTGCATGCCCATGACGACGCCCGCGCCGTTGAAATCATGCACAAGGGTGCGGGAAGTTTCATGCCCCTCGCTGTCCTCGGCGACGAGGTAGACCTTTTCCCCCTTTTCGGCGGTGAAGTCCGCGGCGGCGTAGATGTCGCCATAGGCGTGGCGGGCGAGCACGATGGGCTTCTTCCAGCCGGGGACGTAGGGCGTGATGCCGCGGCATAAGATGGGCTCGCGGAACACGGTGCCGTCCAAGATGCGGCGGATGGTGCCGTTGGGGCTCTTCCAAAGGGCGTGGAGGCGGTACTCCTCCATGCGCTGGGCGTTGGGCGTGATGGTGGCGCACTTGACGGCGACGCCGTACTTCTTCGTCGCCTCGGCGGCCTCGACGGTGACCCCATCGCCCGTCTCGTCGCGACGGGGAAGGCCGAGATCGAAGTAGACGGTCTTGAGGTCGACGTGGGGCAAAATTAAAATTTCCTTGATCTTTTGCCAGAGGATGCGGGTCATTTCGTCGCCGTCCATCTCGATGAGCGGCGTTTTCATAGCAATTTTTGCCATTTTTATGCTCCAAAATGTGCTTTTGGGGCAATTATACCAAATTTCAGCGGCGTTTGCAACCCTTTCCGCGGGCGAAGATATTTTCATTCAGAATGCCCGATATAAGCACCTCTTTGGGGCGCGGGGCGGCGGCCTCCTCCACGAGGGAGACGAGGAAGTTGCGGCTCTCGGTGAGCGTCTTGCCGAAGAGGTAGCAGGCGAGCGAGCCGGGCACGGTGTTGAGTTCGTTGAAGTAGATCTCTTCCCCCGCGACGAGAAAATCGCCGCGCACGACGCCGCGGAAAGCGAAGTTTTCGCACAGTGTTTGCATGATTTTGTAGATTTTCTCTGCGACGGGGGCGGGAAGATCGGCGGGGATCTGCGAGGCGCGCCTCTGTTCTCCTTCGTACTTTTCGCCGAAGGTGAGGATGTCTTTTTCCGAGAACACTTCTTCCAAGGGGGAGAACTCGTAGGTTTCGCCGCGGCGGAAAGCGGCGCAATTGACATCGCGCTTGCCTTCAAGGTAAGTTTCGATGAGGGCGTCGTCATCGAGGCGGAAGGCGAGGGCGAGGGCAGCTTCGAGTTCCTCGGGCGAACTTGCGACGGTGACGCCGATGCTCGAGCCGAGGCGGCAGGGCTTGACGACGACGGGGTAGCCCAATTCCCCGATTTTCGACAATGTTTTGCCCTTTTCCGCCCTCCACTCCCCCTCGCGGACGGCAATCGACGGCAGAACGGGGAGCTGCATGCCGCGGGCGGCGAGCTTTGTGAGGCGTTTGTTCATGAACACCGCGGAGATGGGAACATCGGGCGACGCCGAGGGAATATTGTGCCACGCAAGGAGCGCGGAGAGCGTGCCGTCCTCCCCCATGCCGCCGTGGCAACAGTTGAGGGCGGCATCGATATGGGTGGGTTTTTTGTGCCCCCTTTCGGCAATTATCCCCCCTTGCGTGAGGCGGATGTAGGGAAATTGGGGACATGGGGTGCGGAAATCGGAGACGGAGCGCATCTTCTCCGAGGACATCATGCCGCCCGTGCGGGGCAGAAAGACGGGAATGACGCGGTAGTTTGCGGCGCGCAAAAGGTTGACGGCGAGCATGCCCGTGATGACGGAGATCTCGTGCTCGTTGGAGTTTCCGCCGAAAAAGACGGCGACGGTTTTTGGCATATAAAAATACCTCCGCACCATGGTATGCGGAGGGGAAATTTTTTGTGAAAGTTACGGGACGTACTTATCGGGGAGGTCGTTCAAAAAGAGCACGGCGTCGCCCCCCTGAAGTTCGGCGGAAAGCAGTTCCTCCGCGCGGTGGAGGGTGGGAACGACGGTGACGTTTTCCGCCGCGCCGCCCGCCGAAAGATAGCCCGAGCGGAGCGCGAGCACGCGGGATTCGCCCACCAAGATGATACGGTCGAGCCCCACGAAGGAAGCGCCGACCTCGGAGTTGATCTTCTCCTCGATCTCGCCGAGCTCCACGAGCCCGGGGGTGACGACGAACTTTCTGCCGCCGAAGCATTTGAGCGCCTCCACGGCATCCTTCGCGCCGAGCACGTTGGAGTTGTAGGCATCGTCCAAAATGACGACCCCGCCGCTCTCCGTTTTTTCGAGGCGATGCGGCACGGGCTTTATAGACGGAATGGCGGCGACGATCTCCTCAAAGGACATGCCGAGCTCCATGCAGAGCGCGGCGGCGAGGGCGATATCCTGCGCGGCGTGTCTGCCGAGAAGTTCGGTCTGTACCCGTGCGCGGTTTTCCCCCACGCGGAGGGTGAACGAGACGCCGCTCTCTGTGAGTTCGACGTCCTCCGCGGCAAAATCCGTGCCCTCGCGGGCGGCATCCTCCCGCATGTCCGCCGCCGTCTCGCCCAAGATGACCCGCTCCGCCCTACGGGCGAGCACGCCCTTTTCATGGCGGATATTTTCGAGGGAGCCGAAGGTCTCCACATGCTGGGCGCACACACCCGTGACGACGCCGACGGTGGGCTTCACCATGTTGCAGAGTTCCCCGATCTCCCCCACCCTGCGGGCGCCCATTTCGGCGAGGAAGATATCGCAGTCGGGGGGCGTTTCCCCCACGCACTTGGCGATGCCCACGGGCGTGTTGTAGGAGGCGGGCGTGGCGAGAACCTTGTACTTGGAGCCCAGAATGTGCGCCGCGATGCGCTTGACGCTCGTCTTGCCGAAGCTGCCCGTGATGCCCACTTTGATGCAGCTGCTCGCATCGAGGGCGCGCGTGGCGCGGCGGATGTACCCCTTGAGGTGGGGAATTTCGTACGCCTTCATCAGGGTATTGGCAAAGGCGAGCGTGAGCGGTGTGAAGAGCGGAAGAAGGGCGATGGGCACGAAGCGGAAAAGTTTGAGCCACGTGACGGCGGCGACTTCCGCAATGGCGGCAAGCCCGAACGCAAAGCCGCCGCAGAGCGCGATGCACACGACGGTGTGCGCCACGATGAGGCGGACGGCGCGGGTGGTGTACTTCAAGGGCACTTTGAGCGCGTAGCGATTGTCCGCCACGAAGTACACCGCAAAGGTGCCGAGCACGGGAATGATGGACATGAGGTTGGCGTATTCGTACCCCAAGAAGGAGAAACACACGTCAAAGAGCGCCGCCATGAGCGCAAGGATGAGCGAGAGGAGCGCCATTCTGCGGTGGTGCATGTTTCTGCGGTAGTAGTACCATTTGAGAAGGTTGAGGCTCGCGTAGCCCTCCTGTTGCAGAATGCCTTCGATGCGCAACGAAATAAGCGAAAGGAGCGCGCCCATGAGGACCGCGCCGCACAGAATGGATACGATTTGCGGGACATCAAACATGACTGAAAAACTCCTCTGCCGCAAGATCAAAGCGGATGGGATCGTCGAGGTGGGCGAAGTGCCCGCAGTTCTCCATCACGAGAAGGGAACTTCCCCTCACCGCATCGGCATAGACGCGGGCGGAGGAGACGGGCGTCTCCCCGTCGCGCTCGCCCGTGATAAAGAGCACGGGGCAGGCGATCTTTGTTGCGTCTGCGCGCAGATCCTCGTTGACGATCTTTTTGAAACTCTCCCGCATGACGGGGGAGAGCCCCCTATATTCGGCGCTTCCGAAGTGGCGTTCGGCGTACTTCGGCGCGCAGCGTTTGACAAGTTTGTACGTTTTGACGCGGAGTTTGTATTTTAATCCGCGCTTGGGGACGATGCCCGCGCAACCCGTGAGCACCGCCGCCTTGAAGGGATAGCCGCGGGCAAGAAGCTTTACCGCCACCCTGCCGCCGAAGGAATGGGCGATGACGAAGGCATCTTTGATGTTGAGTTCTTCGAGGGCTTGCGCCGTCCAGTCGGCGTAGTCGGAGACCGACCAAGGCGCCGTGAGCGGTTCCGCCTGACCCATGCCGGGGAAATCCAATGCGGTGACGCGGTAGCTGCCCGAAAAATAGTTTACCTGCGGATAGAAACTTTCCTTGGAGGCGAGATAGCCGTGCAGAAACACGAGGTCGCGCCCCGCTCCTTCGCGGAGATAGGAGAGGTTCAAAGTTGCCTCGCCATGACGAGGGCGTCCTCGCCGTCGGGATAGTAGCGCGAGCGGGCGTACAATCCCGCAAAGCCGTTTTTGAGATACAGTTGCATGGCCGCCGCGTTGGAGACGCGCACTTCGAGATAGACGCGCCTTGCGCCGCGGCGCTTTGCTTCCTCCAAGAGGTCGGCGAGAATTTTGCTCCCTCTGCCGCAGCGGCGGTACATCTCCGCCGTGGCGATGAGCTCGATCTCCGCCTCGTCGGCAGCGACCGTCGCCCCGCCGTACGCCGTGACCGACCCCTCTTCCTCGAGGAGCACCCCGAAAAAGTGGTCGGAGAGGAAGGTCTCGGCGAGCATGCGGCGGTTCCACGGGTCGGAGAAGCACTCCGCCTCGATGCGGGCGATCTCATCCAAATCGCCGAACGTCCAAAATCTCCCGTTCATCTCCCCTCCTCCGCGGCGCTTTTGCGAAGATAGAGCGCTTTGAGCTCGCTTGCGGGCGCAATTTCACCGCACTTCGCCTCGACGGCGGCTTGAAGGCCCCTCGCCGTATCTGCCGTGCGGACGGCGCGGTAGCCGCTATTTTCGAGGCGGGCGACCTCCTCCGCGGGAATGCGCGCGGGCGCAAAATCGACAGCGTTTGCGCTGTTATAGCCGCAGGCGTAGGAAAATCCGTTGCCCGCATCGACGAGAGCGAGACGCTCCCCGCCTTCTTCAGCGTATGCGAGGACATCGAGCGAGGTGACGGCGAGGGCGGGCTTCTCCGCGGCGAGGCACAGTCCCTTGACCGCCGAGATGCCGATGCGCACCCCCGTGAACGACCCCGGCCCCACGACGCAGGCGAGAAAATCGCACTCGGAGAGAGCCAAATCTGCCTGTTTGAGTATGGCGTCGATTTCCGGCATGAGGCGCACGGAATGCTGCGCGGCGGCGTCGGCGACCTCCGAAACGCACAACGTTTTGCCCTTTTTGGCGATGACCGTGAGCGAACTTTGCGATGTGTTGATGGCAAGATAGTTCAAAATTTTATCTCCCGCAGACTTTCTCCGCACTTTTTGACAGTCACCTTTTTGGCGCGGGCGGGGATGAGCCCCGCGATGTGTTCCGCCCACTCCACGAGGCACACGCCGCCCATTTCGAAGTACTCCGAAAAGCCGAGCCGTTCGGCAAATTCCTCCGAGGGGACGCGGTAGCAATCGAAGTGGTACACGCCGCCGTAGTCGTTGATATAGGCGTAGGTGGGGCTCGTGACCTCGCAGATTACGCCGAGGCCTTCGGCGATGCCCTTGGCGATCACCGTTTTTCCCGCCCCCATTTCGCCATCCAACAGGACGACGTCGCCCGCGGACAGCGTTTTTGCATATTCCCGCGCCCAGCGGAGGGTCTCCTCCTCGCTGCGGGAAAGAAATACAGCCATACGCGGATATTATAGCGCATACGGCCGTATTTTGCAAGAAATTCGAGGGTGTTTTTCCCGCTTTGGAGCGGTTACCAGAGAAAGTGTTGGAGCAGCGCGAAGAGCACCAGCAGAAGAACGATCCCGATACAGACGACTGCGACAATGATATCGCGCGTACAAATTGTTTTGCCCTCTTCCTTCGGGGAGAGCCGCTTGTTCATGGCGTCGATCGCGCGCGAGATGTGTTTATAGACGAGAAACGTGACGATCCCGGAGAGAAGGCAGCGCAGAAGATTGAAGGGCAACACGGACACCCAGAGGTAATAGTTGAAAAAATTCGCCTGCGTGATACCGGGAAAGAGCGGACGCATCATGGCGAGGATCGTTTCCCAATCCCCGCCGAAGTGCCATACATAAAAGGGAATCAAGATGAGCCAATTTGCGAGAATGGCGACCGCGACCGACGAGATCGCGCCGACGCACATGGAGAGGGCGGCTCCCTTTATGGTGCGGAAATGTTTATAGAGAATGCCCGCGGGAATGACAAACCCGAATCCGATGAGCAGGTTGGCGAGGTCGCCCACAAATGTCGTAGATGTGCCGACGCAGACGAGTTTCAACAAAATTTTGACGACGACAATGATACACCCCGAGACGGGGCCGAGCGCGAATGTGCCGATAAAGAGCGGAATATCCGAAAAATCCAACTCCAAAAAACCGGGGAATGCAAACGGAAGCGGAAATTTTGCGAATGCGTGCAAAATGCCCGCGAGCGCGCCGAACAGCGCGATCATCACGATGCGCGTCGTGCTGAAAAAAGCCATTTTTTGTTTTGCCATATTACACCTCTTATACGGACGCGCGCCCCAAAATACGGGGCGCGCGCCTAATCTTTTCTCATCCGGACTATACCGTCGGTACGGGAATTGCACCCGTTCGGGGGCTTTACGCCCTTCGCAGACTTTACTGCCGGTGGAGAATTTCACTCCGCCCCAAAGATATTTCGTTTCGTTGAATTTCTTTTTTCGTCTACGCTCCTTGCGGCGCGTATGCTCAAAAACAAATTCAACGAGGAATTAAGTTGTGCATCTCTTCGCGGTTCGCCCGCGAATAGTTCGTTCTCAAAGTCAGTAAGCCGCAAGTATGCGGCAAATTGTGTGCGCTGCCGCAAAAGCGTGGTTTTGCTCCGCGCC
>CANRFK010000006.1 GCA_947629875.1 uncultured Clostridia bacterium | reverse complement strand
GAGCGCATTTGTCCTTTGCGGAACGCAAAGGACTCGAAGCGGAGTTTGCAAAAAGAGGACTCCCGAAAAAGATTGCGTAGCAAGATTTTTCGGGAAAGAGGAGCGGCAACGGAGCGCACTTGTCCTTTGCGGAACGCAAAGGACTCAAAGCGGAGTTTGCAAAAAGAGGGCTCCCGAAAAAGATTGCATGGCAAGATTTTTCGGGAAAGAGGAGCGGCAACGGAGCGCACTTGTCCTTTGCGGAACGCAAAGGACTCGAAGCGGAGTTTGCAAAAAGAGGGCTCCCGAAAAAGATTGCGCAGCAAGATTTTTCGGGAAAGAGGAGCGGCAACGGAGCGCACTTGTCCTTTGCGGAACGCAAAGGACTCGAAGCGGAGTTTGCAAAAAGAGGGCTCCCGAAAAAGATTGCGCAGCAAGATTTTTCGGGAAAGAGGAGCGGCAACGGAGCGCATTTGTCCTTTGCGGAACGCAAAGGACTCGAAGCGGAGTTTGCCGCGACGAGCTTCCGTAGTTAAATGGATATAACAAGCCCCTCCTAAGGGCTAGTTATGGGTTCGATTCCCGTCGGGAGTACCAAAAGAGGGACAGGTTTTTTGCCTGTCCTTTTTGTTGGTTCATGGCGAAGCCGTCGGTTCGCCCCGCGCACGCCAATCGTTTAGGGCGGCACAAGCGGGCATTGCCCGCGCAGTATTCCCGTCGGGACGGGGAGAGAACAATAACATCGTACGCTTCCGTAGTTAAATGGATATAACAAGCCCCTCCTAAACATGAGAGCTATCCACCAAAACACGAAAAAAAGGGCAAAAAACGCCTTAAAATCGGTAAAAATGAACGGTTTTTTGGGTCGCGAAATAAAACCGGTATAAAAATCGGTATAAAATTTTTTCAACTGCTTTCCCGGCAATTTCATATCACATTTCCGTAGTTAAAGGGATATAATAAAATCCTCGCCCGTGGAGGATTCCCGTACTTCGCCTGCGGCTCGTGAGCCGCATAAGGTTGCACAATATGGGGGCGGCTATCGGGAGTACCAAAAGAGGGACAGGCTTTTTGCCTGTCCCTCTTTTGATCTTTGCGGGCATGACCCGCTTCAAATGCGATCCATGAAGTATTGCATGAACAGGGGCGTCCAGCCTGCGGCGTAGCCCGCGAGCGTGGGGTGGATGTCGTCCCCGCTGCGCCAGAAGCAGGAATATGACTTGTAAGAGGCGTGGAAGAGATCGAGCGGTTCGATCCCCCATTTCGTGCAGATGGCGGCGAAATCGCCGTTGATGTAACTTTCATACTTCGCATAGAACGACCAGCTCTTTTTCACCGCGCCCGTATAGAACACCACCTTGCAGGTGGGGCACTGCTCTTTTGCGTAGGCGATGATATACTGGATGGCGCCCGAGACGGTGCCCGTATTGAAGCCCGAAGAGGCCGTGCCGCTCTGCACCGAGCCCTCATCCTTTCCCGTGGAGAAGTCGTTGGTGGAGAGCTGCACGACGAGGTAGTCGGGCTTCTCCGCAAAGTTGAAATTGCGCAGACGCTGTACGTAAGAGCTGCTTCCGTTGTCGACGAGCGTCGTGCCCGGGACGGCTTCCTTTTGGTAGGGATTGCCGGTGAGCGCGCCGATGATCTCGCCGAACGCCACGCCGCCCGACGCGTAGCCGTAGGTGATGGACGAGCCGAGGTAGAAGATCCTCTTGCCCGAAAGGGGATGCGCCAAATACCGTTTGTAACGCGTGGACGGGGTCGTGGTGACCGTGAAATTCTCGATCTCTGCGCTCCATGCGAAGTCTTCCGCGCCGAGGCTCGTCATTTCGGCATAGTCCTGCGCGGTGACGGTGCGCACGAGCGTGGAGAAATTCTGCGCGTCCGTCTCGTCGCCGTCAAGCCATGTGCCGTCCTGCTGGTTGAAGTTGATGTCCGATAAAATTTGTTCCTTTCCGCCGTCGATGGCAAGGAGAAAATAGGCGCCGTCGTAGCGGAACGAATAGCTGTGTTTTGCGGTAAAATCGAACCCATTCTGCATTTTCCAGCCGTAATTGACATACATGGTGTGGAGCCGCACGCCGAGGTAGATGAGGTTTGTCTCCGTATTTACGCCGAAGTACACCCGCCCGCCGTTTTCAAAGGGGCTGCCCGCAAAGAACTGCGCTTTGGCGGCGCCGCGGGCGAGAAGTTTGCCCGTGATATCCACCTTCCATTCGCCGCTTTCCCCGAACGGGAGCGCCACGCCCTCCGAGAGGCGCAGCCGCGCGTTGGACATGACGAGCGCGCCGTTTTTGGTCTCCGCGCTGCCTGCGAGCGTCGTCCCCGCGAACACGCCGTTTTCGATGATGGTGTATTCCACGCTTTCCTCCTCCTCTTCGGGCGGATCGACGAGATTTTCGAGCCACTCCGTCCACTCCTCTTCCGTGCCCTGATAGGAGGGGTTTTCCTCTTTCCAGAGCTCGAATGCCGACTTCGTCTCGGACGGCTGTCCGGGTTGCGGCGACTTTTCGCCGACCTCGATGTCCGTCCGTTCGCCGTTCACATACACATAGCCGTCCTGTACGGTGACGACGGGTTTGGCGGTTTCGCCGCACCCCGCGCCCGCAAGGAGCGTTCCCGCCATCACGAGCGCCATGCCCGCCGCAAGCCAACGTTTTTTCATACGATCGCCTCCCGAAAGTGAAATTTTCACCCATAGCGATTGTAGACGGGGCAAAAAACAAAGTCAAGGCGCGCGCGGAATGCCGATACGAATACACACGAAACGATTGCCGAATCTATACCGAAAAGGACCCGCGCGGGGCCCTTTTTTACATGATTTTACATGAGCATTCTTCGGAAATCGGTGGGGGAGACGCCCACTTTTCGCTTGAACAGCCCCGAAAAATAGTGCTCGTCGGCAAAGCAGAGTTTATCGCTGATCTCCTTGACGGACATCGCCGAATTGTGGAGCATCAGCTTCGCCTGCGACAGCTTTTTGTTCAGGTAGTAGTGATAGGGCGACATGCCGTACATGCTCTTGAATTCGCGCGTCAGAATGGTCTTGGAGACGAAGAGCTGTTTGGTGAGATCTTCGATCGTGATGCTGTCGAACACGGCGCCGTCGAGCAGTTCCTTGGCGCGCGCGGCAACGACGTTGCTCCCCTCGGGGCGGTACTCGTGTGCGGCGATCTTGTTGAGCACATTCAAAAGAACGCCCGCGACGTTGTACCACTCGTTGTCGTTGAGGCGGCTGCCGAAGGTCGCGATCTCGAGAAGGCGCACGAAATCCTCCTCGCATTCGGGGGCGTGAAAGACGTATTTCCCGCTCAAATGGTAGTCCGCCTGAATTTTGGCGAACGTATCGCTGTAAAAGTTGCACCACAGTTTGCGGTAGGGGTGTTCGGCGTCCGCGCGGTAGCTGTGCGTGCTCTCGGCGGGAAGAATGTACACATCGCCCGCCTCGAGGGCATAGTCGTTTCCGTTCACGGACAGCATGCCCTTGCCCTCAACGATAAATTCGATGACGATGTAGTCGGAGCGGGCGCGCGAAATAAAGTAATTTTTATCGGGGCGGGTGACGCCGATCGCCTCGATGTTGAACGGGTATTCCATATTGCCGCTGAACAGGAATTTCTCCTCCAGCTGCAAGCTGCCGTAGATGATATTTTTGAAAGGGTCAACGGTGCGGTTATTATTCTCTTCCATGGCGCGCTCCCGAGCGGTTTGGTTTACGAATCCTCACTTTATGGCTCTCCTTTACACATTGTAAAAAACCGTTTTTCAAGTATAATGATATTATACCACATTATTCTGGCAATGACAACGATTTTTTACGACAAAAAATTGAACAAAATGAGCAAAAACGGAGGTGTTGTCTCATGAAAAGGGCAGGCTATCGCAAAACATGGATCGCGGCGGCGTTTTTATCTTTCGTGTTTGCCGCGCTGATGGTTCTTTCGGCGTTCGCGCCGATGCTTTCCACGGCGTATGCGGAAGAGGACGAGAATGTCGAAACGGTGACGGTGGACGGCGCCAAGGCGTACATTCTGAACGACGCCGTGCGTATCATGCCGCTCTCCGACGGCATCGTGCGTCTCGAAGAGAAGGGCCCGAATGGCTTCGAGGACCGCGACACCTACTACGTGCTCGGCCGCGACGGGTTTACGGCTCCCGAATCGGAGTACACCGTCACCGCGGCGGAGCTCGTCGTCTCCACCGGGAGATATGTCGTCCATATCCCGAAGGAGGCGACCGACCTCACGGGCGCGTTTGTGACCGACGCGGAAAATACGACGCTCTACCGCTACAACGGCGTGACCCTCCCCAACACCTATCTTCCCACGCCGTCCGAAGATCTGCGCGGCTGGTATTTCTCCGATAACCCCCGCATCGTCCCCGGAGACCGCGGCTATTCCATTCACGACGACGGGCTCGAGCTCAACGGCTGGGACTTTGAGAACGAGGCACCCGACGTGTACGTCTTTGTTCCCGAGAGCTATACGGAGTTCTGCGAGGACTACGTGACGCTCACGGGCAAGAGCAACCTCGTCGATCTCAAGACGCTCGGCTACTGGGATTCGCGCTGGTATATCTACAATTCCGACCTTGCCCTTCAGCAGGTGCAGGAATATCTCGACAGGGGATACAGCATCGACGTCCTCGTCATCGATACCAACTGGCGCGCGGGCGCGGTGAACGAGCCCGGTTCCTCCGTGGAGCCCTCCACGGGCGGCATGGGGTACGAGATCGACAAGAACCTTTTCCCCAATATGGCCGAGACCCTCCAAAAACTCCACGACATGGGGGTGAATATCATCTTCAACGATCACCCCGAGCCCAAGGCGGGCACCACCAACGGGCTCGACGAGGAGGAGATCGAGTACCGCAGCAAGAGCCTCAAAGGCATCCTCTCCCTCGGGCTGGATATGTGGTGGTACGACAGGAACTGGCACACCGCGCTCAAATCGGCGGACAACGACCTCTCGGTGTATGCGTGGGGCATGTATGCGTTCCAGTTCATCGAGAACGAATACTACGAAGAACTCGTCTCGGACGAGGAAGCGCTCCAAGAGTACGCCCGCCGCGCCACCATCATGGGCAACGTGGACGGCTGCGAGAACGGCTATTGGAAGTACGGTTCCGACCTCACGGCGCACCGCTACACCATCCAGTGGACGGGCGACATCGGCGTGGACGAAGCGGCGCTCGGGCGGGAGATCAATAACGCCGTCTTCGCCGGCGTGGAGAGCGGCATTCCCTATGTGAGCGCCGACCTCGGCGGCCATACCTCTGCCGTCACCGACGATATGTACACCCGCTGGCTGCAATACGGCGCGCTCTCCACGATCACCCGCGTGCACTGCACGCACGTCTATTACTGCAATCAGGAAGGCAGAATGCCGTGGCTCTTCGGCGACACAGCGGAAAACGTCACCAAGGAATACGTCGGCATGAAGTACAACCTCATGCCCGTCTACTACTCGCTCGCGGGCGAAAATGCGCGGACGGGGTTGCCCATCATGCGCCGGCTCGACGTCAAGTACCCGCAGTATGCGGAGGCCTCGCGCAACGATGAGTACCTGCTCGGCGACAGCATCCTCATCGCGCCCATCAACGAAGCGCAGACGAAGTCTGGGCAGGTCTTCCCCGAAAACTTCTTCACCTATACCGATGCCAAGGGCATTACGCGCAGCGGGCTCCTCGGCAGTTATTACAATAATACGACTGCGAGCGGCACCCCCGCCTATACGCAGATGGATGAACAGTTCCTGTTCGATTGGGGGCAGGCGGGGCCGCTCGGTCTTTCGGCGGACAATTTCTCCATCCGTTGGGAAGGCAACTTCAAAGTGGGCACCGCCGCAACGAAGTTCACGTTCTTCGCGGACGACAGGGTGCAGGTCCGCATCGATAACAAGCTTGTCGTCAACAGCGAGGAGACGGGCACCAACCAATACGATAAACTCTTCGAGACGGAGGAATATGCCCCCGGCACGGAGCACACCATCGAGATCAAATATGTGGAAGAGGGCAACTACGCGCACTTCTATATGAGATGCGTGCAAAATTATCCGGGCGCATCCCTCTGCTACGACACGCGCGACGTGTTCTTCCCCGACGGTACGTGGGTCGATGTGTGGTCGGGCAAGGAATACGAGGGCCCCTACACCTATTCGGTGACCTATCCCTTGGAGACCTCTCCCGTGTTCGTGCGCAAGGGCGCTCTCAACGTCCTCGCGCCCGATATGAGCAATTTGAGCGAAAAGGATTGGAGCGAGCTCACCCTCGACGCCTATCCTTCGGCGAGCAAGGCGGAGACCTCGCTCTATGAGGACGACACCACCACGCAGGCGTACAAGTACGGGCATTACCGCACGACGGCGATCTCCGCAGAGGCGGCCGGCGGCAAGTACACCATCACGATCGGCGCGGCGGTCGGCGAGTTCGAAGGCGCGAAGGCGTTCACGGAGCGCAAGTGGAACATCCGCCTGCATGCCTTTGAAGAACTCGGCGAAGTGACAAGCGTCACCGTCAACGGCAAGCCCGTTTCGGGCATGAGTTACTTCTCGCGCAACAGCCTCGCTTCCCCGTTCTCGTTTACGGGCGCATCCGCCGATACCGCCGTCTACATGTTCTCGTTCACGGGCAGCGTCACGGAGGAGACCGTCATCGTCATCGAATTCGAAAATAGCGCAAAACTCACAACATTCGGCAAGAATGCGCAGTACGATGCGACCGCGGCGGACTTTGACGTCAACGTTTCGGACGATGTGAAGAGCTGGATCGATTTAGACAACGCCGCCTATGAGGACTGGGCGTACTTCGGCAACGTCACCTCGAGAAAGAGCGGTGCGGAGCACGTCATCGGCGACATCGCGAGCGACTTCGAACTGTGGTCGGGCTCGACGGCGGCCATCTGCGCGGACTGGACGCAGGGCGAGGGCAGAGACAGCGGCGACGGCATCTCCGTCGGCGTGGCGGCGCAGGTCTACGAGGATGTGACGCTCCAAGTGAAGAAGGGCGCCTCCAAGGTATATACCCTCTATCTCATGGCGGAACAGTGCATCGGCAAACTTACAATAAAGGATCGCGCGGGCAACGTGCAGACCGTTCTGCTCGACGAACCCGCCAACGGGATCTCCTCGACTTCGCTGAACAGCAATCTCAACGGCAGGTCGGTGTTCAAAGTGACCGTCACCGTCTCCGCAGAGGCGGACACCGAGCTCTACATCCATTACGGTATGCACTCCGTGCGTCCGAGCGGGGCGGCATCCAACGCCCGCGTGGGCATCACGGCGATCGTCTACGGCAATGCCGCGGCGGAGGACACCGAACTCACCAAGGCGGACGTCGCGCAGGCGGCTATCACGCAGGAGACCGTGCCCTCGCAGGTCAACCTCTCCGAGTATGCGGGCGGCGAAGTTCTCGATTGGTACAAGAGCAACTACGGCGCCGCGCACGAAGTATATAAGCAAGGCGGCGAGGCGATCCGCTCCGTGGACTTCACGGCGCAGAATTCGTTCGGCGATTACAAGTCGTCCATTTCGTGGACGGACGGCGAGGAAGTTGCAACCTGCACGGGGACTTCGAACGGCTACCATACCCAGAGCGGCGGCAACATCCGCATCCTCGTCAACGTCGATGCGGATACCAAGTACATCGTCCTGTATGTGGGCGCATGGAACGGAAGCACGCAGGTGACCCTGCAAAACTATAAGGGCGAGGCGCGCGGCTCGGTGTCGTTCTCGGCGGGCGATGATTCGGCCTGCAAGAAGGTCGTCATTCCCATCAGTGTGGAGGAGGCGACGCGGGTCACCGTTCTCATCTCCTCGGTGAACGCGGCGAGCAACGGCAACGCGTCGCTGGCGGCACTGCAAGTTGTGGGCAATTAGCCCGAAAATGTGGAATTTTCCGCATACACCCTATCATTCCGTGCCGAAACGGTGCGGAATGATATCGGCATTTATGCGGTAATGAAAAAAATAAACGGGAGGAAAGTTTATGAAGAGAAAAAGCATTTGGTTCCTGCTCGGGATGCTGATCGCATCTCTCACGTTCGCGCTTGCCGCTTGCGGCGGCGGGAAAAAAGAGAGCAAGTACTCGCTCAGCGAGACGGCGATCACGCTCCAAGTCGGCGGGACAAAGCAACTCAACGTCACGCCCGCGCCTGAAGGGGAGGTCGCGTGGGAGACGGACAATGAGGCGGTCGCCACCGTCGAGGGCGGACTTGTGACAGCCGTCGCCCAAGGCGAGGCGAAGATCACCGCCACCGTGGAGGGCGAAGAGACCCCGCTCACGTGCACCGTGACGGTCGAGGCGAAGCCGGCAGGGGGGGGGTACACGTTAGACGTGACCTCCGTCGCGCTCAAGACGGGTGAGACCAAGCAGCTCACCGTCAAGGATAAGAACGGCGCACCCGCGACGGGCGCAACGTTCACGAGCGAGACCCCCGCCGTTGCCACCGTCTCTCAAACGGGGCTTATCACGGCAGTCGCCGTGGGCAAGACCAATGTGAAGGCGGAAATCGGCGGCGATACGCTCACCTGCGCCGTCACCGTGGAGCAGGGCTACACCTATTCGCTCAACAAGACGAGCCTCGACATCGCCGTGGGCGGTTCGGATACGATCGAGCTCATCACGACGCCCTCCGCGCCCGCGAATGCGCGCCCGCACACCTTTACAAGTACCAACCCTGCGATCGCCACCGTGGACGGCGGCTCGGGCAAGGTAACGGGCGTTGCCAAGGGCGAAACGACGATCACCTGCTCGGTGGACGGCGAAGAACTTGAAGCCACCGTCAAAGTGACGCAGTACACCGTAAAACTCGACGGCACGGCGCTTCCCGAAACCATCAATCTGCGCGTGGGCGACGAGGCAAAGACGGTCACCGTTGAAGCCGACCCCGCCCGCACCGATCTGGCGAGCATCGTCACTTATGCCTCGCAGCAGCCCACGGTAGCGACCTTTGAAAACGGCACGCTCACGGCGGTCTCGGGGGGCACGACGCAGATCTCCGTCGCAGTGGGCGGAAAGACGTTCACGGCGAACGTTGTCGTCGGAGCGGAAGTGCAGTACACCCTCAAAGCGGACGGCGAGGACATCGAAGACGATACGCTCTCCATGAAGCTCGGCGATACCGTCACGCTCACCGTAGAGCGCGATCCCGAGGGCGCACTTCCCGCCATCACCTATGATTCGGACGACGATACGATCGCCGAAGTCACCGAGGCAGGCGTCATCACGGCGAAGAAGCCCGGCACGGCGAACATCACCGTGAAGGTCGAGGGGGCGGATACCTTCGAGATCACCGTGAACGTCACCTACGACGTGGTGCAGACCGAGGTCGACTATCCCAGCGACAGCGAAAGGACGGCCGTCAACCTCGACGCGCTCGACGAGACAAACGTCACCCTCGACTGGCGCTACTTCGGTCAGAGGAACTACACCGAGCGCAAGAACGGCGGCAACCTCATCGGCGAGATCGATAAATATGCGCAGAAGTCGGACGACTTCTACGATTACAGGGTGGATATGAGCTGGACGGACGGCACGACGACGGCACAGAGCCTCAACGGCCGCAAGGACGGCATCACCTTTAAGACGAACATCAGCTTCGATGTGAAGTTCACGAAGGACGCGAAGTATATCTCTATCTTCACGGGCGCATGGCACGCCACAAACACCATCTCCATTTCGTATGAAGGGGTAGTGTGCGCGAGCAAGACGTTCACCAATGACGGCGGAAACGGCAACAAGAACAAGCAGATCATCTTCACGCCCGATCAGGAAAACTTCATCGGCACCGAGATGACGTTCACCGTTACGATCGAATTCCGTGGCGACGGCAACAGTGCCAACAACGTCAGCCTTGTGGCGATCGCAGTCGTCGGCACGGCGGCAAGAGAGGACGAAGGTCCCTCCGCCACCGCAGTTGCGCCCGAAGTTAAGGCGCTCACGGACGAGACGAGAAATCTTTCCGTTATCGGCACCGAGGACTGGGTGTACGCCAAGAACGGAAGTACCGATACGTTTGCGCGCCGTAAGGACGTTAACAATGTGATCAAGGAAAACGAGATCCTGTATTCCAACGCGGGCGGCCCCGGCAGGAACGATTCCCTCGACGGCCCCTTCGGCAGGTTCACATGGTATGAACAGGACGGCACGGCCGCCGCGGTGAACGGCAGCGTGAACAACTTCCTCCATGCCAACGAATGGTGGTCCGTGCCCATCCACCTCACCGAGGGCAAGCATGTTGTCACCCTCTTCGTTTCGGGCTGGAAGAACTCCTACTCCGTCACCGTTCTCGACAGCAAAGCGAATACCATTCTCGCGACGACGGAGGTTGTCAAAGGCAACGGCAGCACCAGCCAAGCGGTGGAAGTGAAGATCACCATCGACGTTACGACGGAGGACACGTTCACCTTCCGCATGACGAAGGACGGCGAAGGCAACCACGGTTGGGCGGCGATCGCAGTTGGCTATGCGACCGACCTCACCCTCGAAAAGACGGAGTTCGACGTGACGAAGGACGGCGACGCGGCCGGCAAGGTCGTCGTGAAGAAGGGCGAAGAGACGCAGACGGCCTCCTTTGAATCGAGCGATTCGCAGGTGGTTACCGTAAATCAGGCCGACGGCACGCTGACCGCGGCTGGCGCAGGCAGGGCGATCGTCACCGCGACGATCGGAGATGTGAAGCTCCGCGCCTTTGTTACCGTCACCGAATACACGCTCACGAGCGGGACGGAAATTACCCTCTCCGTGGAGAGGACTTCGCAGATCGAGATCACCGCTAACCCGAGCCGCACATTCAAGGCGGAATACAAGGTGACTGCGGGCGAAACGTATATCGACGTAGACGAATCCGGCGTGATCACGGCAAAAGCCAAGGGACAGGGGACCGTCACGGCGACCGTGGGCGGCAAAGTGTTCGAGATCCACGTGACCGTCGTCGAATACGTCCTCTCCGCGCAGGAGATCACCCTCACGCTGGGCGATGAGCCCGCCACGGCGACTCTTCAAATGAAAGAGGGCGCAGAGGGCGGCGCCGTTTCGGGCGTGACGTTCCGTTCCGACGACGAGAAGATCGCTTCCGTCGAGGAATCCACGGGCGTCATCACCGCCAAGGGCTTCGGGCAGACGACGGTCCACGCGGAAAAGGACGGCACCACGCTCGACTGCACCGTCATCGTCAAACTCAAGGTGGAGACGAACGAGACGAAGGCATTTTCGGACGGAGACGTCGTCAATCTTGACGAACTGGACGACACGAACGTCACCCTCGACTGGCGTTACTTCGGCAGAGATAATTTCAGAGAGGAGAAGAAAGACGGGAGTCTTATCACCGATGAGCCGATCACGGGCGACAGTGCTTTCTACGATTACTACGCGCGGATCAACTGGCTCAACGGTACGACGCATGAACAGTCTTTCCTGGGCCGCAGGGACGGCATCGTCGTTTACGGTGACAATAGTAAGACGTTCTCCTTTGAGGTGACCGTCACGACGGACGTCAAGTACATCGCAATTCTAACGGGCGCATGGCATGCGAAGAATACCGTCGCCATCTCCTATGAGGGCGTTGAATACGCGAAGTACGAGTTTGAGAACAGGGGCGATGCCGAAAGCGAGAACAAGGCGATGAAAGTCATCTTTGCGCCCGATATGGCACACTTCGGAACGGAGCAAAAGACGTTCACGATCACGCTGACCGTCGGGGCGGAAGGATCCAACAACTGGACGGACAACATTTCGCTCGTGGCGGTCGCCGTCGTCGGCAATGCGGCGCGCGGTCAAAAGGCAGCCGCTGCGGCAACAGCAGATGTGACGCACGAGACGCTCATCCCCGAGCAGGATGACATCATCGATCTTTCTTCGGTCGGTACGATCGACTGGGCGTATATCAATAACGGCGGCGATAACGGCATGGCGAAGAAGAGCGATGGCACCGCGATCGGAGAGTTCTACACGAGCGGCGATCAAGGCGGCGGCGGAGACGGCTTCGGCGGCAAGTACAATGGTGTCAAACATCAGTACTTCACATGGTCGGGCGGCACGCAAGATGTCAAGGGCGCAGACGACGATACAGCCAAGACCAATCTCATCAAATGGGGCAAACTCGCGCAGTCCATCACCGTCAAGTTGGAGACGAACGCGAAAGTGATTTTCTACATCTCCGCATGGCAGCCCTCCGTCATTCTCGACGTGTACGATGCGAACGGCAATCAACTCGTCACAAATTCAACGGTGATGGAAAGCAACAGCACGGATAACGCATCTAAGGCAGAGATCACGCTCACCGTCACCGAGGCAAGCACGTTCACGTTCGTCCTCCACATGGAAGGCGGTGACAATGGAGCCAACTACGGTCTCGCGGCCATAGCGGTCGCAAGCACCGACTGACACTCCCGCACTCCCTGTCTCCCGTTTCCCCCCCAATTTTGGCGGGAGACAGGGAATTATTTCGAAAACGTCCAAAATAAATAGAAAAGGAGAAAAAAGATGAAAAAATTCAAACGGCTTCTCATTCTTTCGGCAGCTTCCCTGCTTGCGGCGTCGTCCGTGCTCGGCATCGTTGCCTGCGGCGAAAACGGCGGCGGAGGCGGAAGAGGGGGCGGCGGGAAGACCGTCACGCTTCAATTCTGGGGCTCGGGCGACGAGGACGAAGATGAAGTGTTCGGCCAGATCGTCAAAAACTTCAACGCCACCATCGGCAAAGAGAAGAACATCGTCGTCAACTATTCGAGTGAACACGGCGACCTCGGCGCGAACGTCATGCAGCTCGGCAGCAACGATGCGCCCGACGTCATCTATGTGGACGACCGCAACGTAAAGGCTTGGGTCTCGCAGGGGCTCATTGAGCCGCTCACCGATCCTAACAACAACAATGCGCCGCGCTTCGAGGGGCTGGAAGAGTTCACCGCGCCCGGCAAAGTCTGGGAACAGGGCATCCGCCGCTACCGCTTCGATACCGCGACGCAGACCGTCTCGGACGACGCGACGCTCTGGGCGCTGCCCAAGGACATCGGCCCCACCGCCCTCTACTACAACCGCGAATATATGAACCAGATGGGCATCCAGCACATCTCCATGACGGCGGAAGAGGCATATAAGGCGGGCTATCCCGAGAAGGGGTATTTCCAACACACGGACGGCAAGTGGTACTTCAACAACAAAGTGCCCATGAGCTGGGATGAAGTCACCGACCTCGCCACCAAAATGCAGAACGAGATCACCGATTGCAAATACGGGTACTTCACCGAGTGGTGGTTCAGCTACGGCTGGTCGATCGGCGGCGACTGCGTCGAGTACGTGTCCGAGGGAACCGATTCCGACGGCAACCCGATGGGCTACTACGAGTTCACGCTCGCCGACGAGACCCCCAACTATATCGTGAGGGACGATGATGCGGGCTTCACCGTCAACGGCACCGCGTATAAGGCGGGCGAGATCATCTCCTACACCGATAAACAGAAGCTCACCGCCGATCAGAAGGGTCACTGCAACGAGCTCCCGACCATGAAGGATGCGTTCATCGAATTCGTCTCGCTCACCACGCCCACCAATAAGGTGGTGGATACCAACACCAAGGGCCAAGAGGTCATGGGCAAACAGGTCTCCATGGGGCAGAACTCCATCGGCACGCAGTCCGCGCGCGACCGCTTTGCCGCGGGCTCCATCGGCATGTTCGTCGGCGGCCGTTGGGAAGTCACCCACCTTCGCAAGAAGATCGGCATCAAGAACAGCTGGATGAAGGATCAGGATAGCTGGGACGTCGCGCCCCTGCCCATGTACAAGGAATACAACGCGGACGGCTCCGTCAAAGTGCACGGCGTGCAGGCGGGGCACAGCGGCTCCATGGGGCTCGCCATTGCGTTCAAGTCCAAGCACAAAAAGGAGGCTTGGGAACTTGTGAAGTATGTCGCGGGCGCGCCCGGACAGACGGCACAGGCGGAGAGGGGCTTCTGCATCCCCAACCAGATCGAGATCGCCAAGACCGACGTGTTCCTGCAACCCGACAAGGCGCCCAAGAATGCGCAGGTGTTCGTGGATGCGGCGCAGTACGAGACCCCCGGCGACTGGTGGTACCTCAAAGACGGGCTCTGGATCGACAATTGGGCGGACTGCCTCAACAAAGAGGTTCGCGAGAACACCAAGACCGTCACCCAACTTTTCGATACGTGGAAACAGCCCACACAGACGAAACTTTACACATATACGTACAATTCGCACAATCTCTCCGCAAAACCCAAAAAATAACGCCGGGAGGCAAGCATGAACGATTTTAACGAAAAATCAGAGAGCGCGGTAGGGCTTGAAGCGGAAGCGGTGCAACAGGATACCTTTGCGGGGAGCGAGCTCCCCGCCGAGGGTCCGTCCCTGCCCGCCGTTCCCGCCCCTGCGAAAAAGCCGAAAAAGAAGTGGACGAACAAGGAAGAGGTAATGGGTTGGACGTTTGTAGGCATTCCTCTCCTCGGCTTCCTCATTTTCGGCATGATCCCGCTCTGCATGTCCATCTACATCTCGCTGTATCACTTCCCGAGCCTTTCGCTCACGTCCGATTACAGCAACCCGTGGGTGGCGCCCAAGATCGTGGAGTTCGTCGGGTTCGACAACTTCAAAGAGGTGCTCACCGACCCCCAGTTCTGGACGTCCGTTCTGAACACGCTGTTCGTCGTGTTCACGACCATCGTCTCGCTTGCACTCTCCATCTTCATCAGCATGATGCTCTACCACTGCAAGCGGGGCAAAAAGCTGTTCCAGACGGTGTTCTTCATTCCCTACGTCTGCTCGATGGTCGCCATTGCCTTCGTGTTCCGCGTCGTGTTCAACAAGGACCCCGGCATCCTCAACTCCATTTTGTGGAATGTTGGCTACTATCACAGTCAGGAAGAGGTCATCAACTGGCTCGTGCGTCCCGATCGCTGGCGGTTCGTCATGTTCGTCGTCATGGTGTGGTCGGGCACGGGCTTCAACATCATTCTGCTCTCGGCGGCAATGACGAACATCAACAAGAACATCTACGAGGCGGCGGATATCGACGGCGCAGGCATGTTCACGAAATTCTTCAAGGTCACGCTGCCCGCCATCTCTCCCACGGTGTTCTACCTGCTCGTGACGGGGATCATCGGCTCCTTGCAGGAATTTGCGCGATACCAAATTATGGCAAAGGGCGTAGATGTGCAGAGCGATGCCGAACTCACCATCGTGTACTATCTCTACAACAAACTGTTCGACCCGGAGACGACGATGCCCAACCTCGGCGTCGCCACGGCGGTGGGCTGGATTCTGGCGCTGCTTATCGGCCTCGTCACGTTCGGCAACTTCAAAATCTCGAAAAAGTGGGTGAGCTACGATGAATGATGAAATGAATATGCAAACAGCAGAAAATGTCGTCACCGCGGAGCAGGGCATCACCGAGGGAAATGCCGTCACGGCGGAAAATATCGTCACGGCAGAGGCGCCCGCGCCCGAAAAAGCGGCGCCTCACCGCAAGATCCGCTCCATCCAAAGCAACCCCGTGAATGTCACAAAGCGGGTGTTCGTCTACTTTTTCCTCGTGCTCTTCATGCTCTGGATCCTCGTTCCGTTCTATATCATCATTATCACGAGCGTCAAGACGGATATGGAGGTCATCCAGACCAACTTTACATGGTTCCCCACGAAGGGGTTCTACTTCGGCGGCTATAAATCGGTGTTCACCCCCATGGCGGGCTCCATTTCCGTCCTGCGCGGCTTTCTGAACACGATCTGGATCGTCCTTCCGCCCACCATCATCGGGCTCATGACGTCGGCATTCGCGGCGTATGCGTTTGCCAAGCTCAAATTCCGCGGGAAGAACATCCTGTTCGGGCTTCTTTTGGCGACGATGATGGTTCCCGGCATGGTGTCGCTCGTTCCCTCGTTCGCGCTCTACAACGCGATCGGCTGGAACCAGACGCCCTTGCCACTCATGATCCCCGGCATGTTCGGCGCGGCGGCGTGCGTGTTCTACCTGCGGCAATTCTTCATGGGCATCCCGTCGGAGACCCTCGAAGCGGCGCGTCTCGACGGCGTGGGCTACTTCGGCATGTTCTTCAAGATGATGCTCCCGCTCGCCGTTCCCGCACTCATCGCACAGGGCGTTTTAGGCTTTGTCGGCGGCTACAACGATTACTTCGGGCCCATGCTCTATGTCGCGGGCACCGATTACGCAACGTTGCAGGTCGCCCTTGCGAGCGTCGGCTCCAAATGGCAGGGCGAGTGGAACAAACTCATGGCGGCGACGCTCGTCGCGCTCTTGCCGACCATCGTCATCTATCTGGTGGCACAGCGGTACTTCATCGAAGGCATCGCCGTTTCGGGTCTGAAATAATAAGGAGGAGAAATTATGAAAAAACCCTTTGCATGGATCGCGGGCACGGTGCTCGTTACATCGCTTCTGATCGGCGCAACGGCCGGTTGCGGCAGCGGTGCGGGCAACGTTCCCCTCGAATACCATTATTACCACAGCGAAAAAGATGAGAGCGGCGCGCTCCGGGAATACGACTACAACCACGAGCGCGTCTACGAAAACGACCTTCAAACGTTGGGCGCGGATCCCTCCGCGATCTACGTGACGGAGGGCGAAGAGGCGGGCTACTACTATATGTACAACACCTCCGATCCCATCGGCGCGACGGGCTATCTTGCCTATCGCAGCAAAAACCTCAACGACTGGGAGTGCATGGGCGTCGCCTATAATCCCACCATGTATATCGAAAAGGACGTCACCTACACGGCGTTTGCCACTTCCATGTATTGGGCGCCCGAGGTCATCTACGATGCGCAGTTGGGGCTCTACTTCATGTTCTACAACGCGAGCTACCTCTTCAAGCCCTATACATTCTATATCGACGTCGCGGTGAGCGAAAAGCCGCAGGGGCCCTTCGTGCAGTACGCCAAGTGGAAGTACGACAATGGCACTGCCGAGGAAAAGGAGGCGTGGGCGCCCGTTTTGGATGACGCTGCGGCAGTTCAGTCGGGGCTCGGCGCGGGCAAGCTCAAGGTGTTCAAGCCCGTTCTCGACTTCTCCAAGATCCCGCAGGGCACCAAGATCGACGAGAGCTGGCAGAAGGGCGACGTCTTAAAGAGCGGCGAACTCCCCGGCTACATGAAGGTCATCGACGCCAGCCCCTTCATCGATGAGGACGGCGAAAAATACCTTTACTTCGTGCAGGATCTCGGCGACAAGCACTCGACGTCCGCCATCGCCGTCATCAAGATGAACGACGACTGGACGCCCGACTACACGCAACTCAAAAAGCTCACGGCGGCGCAGCAGATCGACCTCGACACCGCGGCGGATACGGCGCTCAACGAGGGCAGCGTCAACGAGGCGCCCTTCATGACGAAGCACGACGGTAAGTACTACCTCACGTTCTCCGTCCACAGCTATACGGAGACCTCTTACTCCGTGCGCATCGCCGTCGGCGACAGCCCGATGGGACCCTTCAAAAAGCTCACGCAGGATGAGGGCGGCTATCTCCTGTCCCGCGCGGGAATGTGGGCGAGCGGCACGGGGCACCACAGCTTTGTGACTGCCAACGGCGCTACGTTCATCGTATACCATGCCCACACCGACCGCAGACTGGGCGGCAGTGCGCGTGCCATCGCGTTCGACGAGGTCGTCTGGATCCAAAACGGCAGCGGGCTCACCATTCCGCACGTGAACGGCCCCACCTACTCTATCATGCCCCTCATTACGACGGAGTGGAAGAACATCGCAGGCGATGCGACCGTGAGATCCAACGGCACGGCAGAGGGGAGCGACGTCAAATATCTCACCGACGGCGTCGTCAGGCTCCACGACGAGAGCTTCATCAGCGAGTATGAGATCGCAACGTCCGCCGTCGAGATCACGCTGACGTTCGACGATTACAGGGAGATCGCGGGGCTCTTCCTCTTCAACGGCGACTCGTACGAGCGCTCCGTCTGGGAGATCTCCAAGGTGGAGTTCGAGTTCAAGGACGGCAACGTCACGGGCACGGCGTACACCGACAAGTTGGAGTACGATTACGATAGGTATTATCCCGGCGGCGAGTACTACGTGAAGGGCGGAACGTTTGCGCTCGAATTCAAGCCCATGCTTGTCAAATCCATCAAGATCACCCTGCCCCGTGCGCCCGAAGAAGAGGAGCGCGCGCTCTCGGAGATCATGGTGCTCGGGAAATAAGGAGGAGAATTTATGAAGAAGAAATTATGGATCGCGGCAGGCCTCTCGCTGCTCGCCGCGGGCTTGATGGTAGCGGGGCTTGCGGGCTGCGGAAGCAGCTACAAGTTCGAGACCTATTCCTATAACAACGGCGGCACGAGCGAAAAGGACTGGCGCGCGCTGGAATATCCCGATGAAGAGATCGCCATGGACGGCGTCGTCACCGCGGCGGAGTACGGCGAAGGCTATTTGAGCTTCTCCGACGTGAACGACGTCAACATGAAGGTCTATGCGCACATGGGGAAGGAGGGCGTGTTCTTCGGCTTCGTCTCCAACGATCAGGACGTCAACTACAACCCGCGCAACGATGTATTCAACAACACGAGCGTGGAAATTCAGGTCGCGCCGTTCGGCACGTCGTCGCTCAACGTCAACGTGGTGCAGCTGCGCCTTTCGGCGAGCGGCGTGCCCGACCAGTGGGTCGGCCTCCCCGCGGACGATGGGTATCCCTACACCAAAAAGTATGTTCCGAGCATGGGCACGGTGCACATCAACGGCGAACTCAACGGCGAGGCGGACGGCTATTCCATCGAACTCTACCTGCCCTACACCTCGATCGGGCTCGCGGAGAAACCCGAATCCGTCATCTGCGCGCCCTCGTTCAACACCCTGCCCACCCGTTCGGATGATAACCGCGCGACGTGGACGATGATGCTCGGCTGCAACCTCTCCGAGCCCGCAACGTGGTACGTCGTGAACGATACGGGCATGACGACCTACACGGCAGGCTTCTCCAAGACGGGCAGCACCATCAAGCAGGAGAAGGGCTACAACGAATTCTACTATTTCGACAGCGTGCCGCAGAAGGCGTACTATCTCAAGTCTACGCTCCAACTTTTGCCCAACGGCAACGCTTTCCTGAACGGCGATAAATACCCCAAGTTCGGGCTCATCAACAGGTCGGAGACCGAGGTGCAGACCTTCCACATCGATGCCGCCCAGCAAACGGGCACCAACTTCGGCACCTGCCATGCCGCCATGACCACCAACGAAGGAACCTATTGGGGATGGGACGACAATGCCTCCACTTCGTTCCCGGATCACTGGGGCAACGGGGTGGTCGGGGATTACGGCAATATCCCCATGGAGACCATCTACTACGGCGGCAACCTCTATTTCGTGCTGGACGGCGTTCTCGTCAAGTCGGTGCACGATTTTGCGGCGGATGAGGACGGCGCGATTCCCGGCTTCATCTGCTTCAACACGATGGTGACGTTCAAGAATAACGAATACGTGAAGGATGAAGCCGCCGTCAAGACCGAACTCGACAAATACATCGGGAAATCGAAACCCGTCACCATCGACGGCGACTTCACCGACTGGACGGACGCAGACGTCAACCGCCACTGCAAAGAGGTGGAGGACAGCGGCAACGGCAACTCCTTGAAGGTGCGCGCCTTCCGCGGCGAGGATGGGCTCTATCTCGCCTACGAAGTGCACCATAAAGTGAACGCGCCCATCACCAAGTGGGATACGGCATGGTGGGAGAATACCAACATCGAATTTTACGTGAACGGTACGGGCGAAGGTCATCACTACGCGGTCACGGCGTTCGGTTCGAGCGGCTACATGGATGCCGTCATGCTCACAAGCCAACGCGAAGATAAGACGTACGATACCGTCGGCGAGATCTTCGTTCCCTTCGCCTCCCTCGAAAAGGACGGCTTCGATACGGACGGCGCGCTCAAAGTCGGCTTTGCGTTCAAAGCCATGAACAACGACAATGCGGACGCCAAACTGAACGGCGGCAACTGGTGGTACTTCGGCGGCGATCCGAGCAACATCGATAATCAGCATCAGGTGCTCGAAAAGGGCATCGGGACGGAGTACACGCTCACCTATAAGGCGGGCGAGGGCGAAGGCGAGGATATCGAAGCGAAGGTATTCGAGGGCGATACCATCGAACTTCCCGATTGCACCTTCACGAAAGATGGCTACCGCTTCCTCAACTGGTCGGATGGCGAAACGCGCTATGCCGCGGGCACGGAGTACACGATGCCCGGAGAGGAGGTCGAACTCACGGCAATGTGGATCTCCAACGAAGCGCAGGGCACCTACCACGTCACCTACGAGAAGGGCACGGCGGACGACGGGAACATCACGGGCGAAGTTCCCACCGATACCAACGAATACGCCCCCGGCGAAGGGGTGACCGTCAAGGATAGGGGCAACCTTGCCTGCGAGGGCTACCGCTTCATGGGTTGGAGCGACGGAAACGGTACGACCTACAAGGAGGGCGCAACGGCACAAGTCGAAACGAGCGACCTCACGCTCACGGCGGTCTGGTCGAAGGAGTATACCCTCACCTACGAACTCGATGAGGGCACAAGCGGCCCCGCAGCCGAAAAGCGCATCGCGGAGGAAAAGTTCAACCTTTCGGACGTCATTCCCACCAAGGACGATTACGAGTTCTCGGGTTGGCTCTACGAGGGAACGGTCTACGATGTAAGCGGCGCTTTCACGATGCCCGCCGAAGACGTCACGCTGACGGCGCAGTGGTCGAAGAAGATCACCGTGGACGGGAGTCTTACCGACTGGACGGAGCTTGCCTCGCGGTCTCTCGAATCGCACAGCTTTAAGGATAAAGACCATCGCGGCGGGACGTGGTACGGCGTCCTCCGCGGCAACGGTCTCTATCTCGCGGCGGAACTTTGGTATAATGAAGAAGCGAGAAGCGGCTTGGGGGGCTGGTTCAATAACCTCAACTTCGAGATCCGCATTAAAGATAAGAGCGGTGCAAATCACTATTATGTCTATCTTGCAAGCGGAAAAGGCGCTTCTGCCGTTGCGAAATTCGGCAGAGACGAGGGAGCGACCGATGGGGTGGAATATAAGTACACCTATGAAGCGGGTACGGAAAAGGGTACGGCGCACCACAGCATATTCGAGGTGTTTATGCCCGCTGAATACTTCGCCGCTTTGAAGGAGGCGGACGGCTCTCTCCGCGTCGGCCTCGCCGTCAAGACGGGCGACTATAACGGCGGCGCAGAGAAGATCACGGGCGGCTCGGTCAACTATGAGGGCGGCGACACCTGGTATGCCCCTTATGGCGTATGGCCGGACGACCCCGCACTGTATGCCTATGTCGACCGCAACGGGCTCCTTCTCAAAGACGAGCACGACCATCCCGATTGGACGTTCGGCGCGGACAGCGCCACGGTCGAGGGCAACGGCGGCATCACTTTGGACGGCGACCTCACCGATTGGAGCGAAACACACACCATCGGCATCACGGGAACCGATCAGTTTGAGGGCAAGAGCGTCAAGTTCTACGGCAAGCTCACCAAGACCGGTCTCTATCTCGCAGTGGATGCCTATCATGCGACATTGACCTACGATCAGGGAGAATGGCATCGGAACACCAATCTGGAGCTCCGCATCGGCAGGAACTGGGGCGGCGACGGCAACAAGATGCCTCGCCAGTTCTGGGTGAGAGCGAGCGGGAAGAGCACCTGCGCAGTGAGCGCAAGCGGCATACAGTACTTCTTCAAGTCGGAGGACATCGATCAAAATACTGCGAAGAAGCACACGATCCTCGAGGTGTTCATTCCCAATTCCGTGTTCCTCGCAAACGACTACATGGTGAAAAACGGCTCCATTCAGGTCGGCGTTGCATGGAAGACGCCCGGCGACCAGATCAATAACGGCGGCGCAAATCCCATCGACGAATGGTGGCTTCCGCAGGGATCGAATATCAACAGCAACCCCTCCGTCGTAGACGGTACGGGCATCTATCTTCCGGCTGAGTACGGAAAGCAAGCGTAAGCAAAGGAGAACGTGTGCGCCGCGTTTTCGCGGCGCACACTTTTCAACATGAAGCTCATTCTTCCCGAAAAGGGCGCGCCCGCCTCACAGGGCGACCCCTACATCTTCAAGGCAAACGGCAAATATTACATCTACGCGACGGGCGTTCTCGGCGTGGAGACTTTCGTCTCTTCCTCCCTGCTCTCGGGCTGGCGCTACCTCGGCAGGACGCTCGTGGAGAGCGGCATGAAGGAGTATTGGGCTCCCTGCGTCATCGAGCGGGAGGGGACGTACTACATGTACTATTCCTGCATTCCCGAGGGCACCGAGGATGTGCACGAGCAGGCCATCCGCGTGGCAACGAGCCCCTCGCCCGAGGGTCCCTTTGTCTATCGGAAGACCATCCTTCCCGCCTTCTCCATCGACCCCCATGTCGTCAAGAGCGGCGAAGCGTACTACATCTTTTACTCGGTCAACGATTGGAACGCCGTCCGCGCGGGCACCTATATCGTGGTAGATAGGCTCACGGATATGTTCACCCCCGAGGGCGCGCCCGTGCCCGTCGTCGTGCCCACGCTCGACGAGGAGATCTTCATGCGCGACCGCTTCCGCAAGGGGCAGCACTGGCACACCATAGAGGGCGCGTTCTATTTCCGTGTCGGAAACGACCATTACGTCACCTATTCGGGCAATTGCTACCAGAACGAGCAGTATTTTCTCGGCTATGCCTACGCGCACGGCGATACGTTCGACCTTAAAAAACTGCGCTTCGAAAAACAGCCGTCCCCGCACACCTATGCGCCCCTTCTTTGCAGGAACGGGGCGGAGGAGGGCACGGGGCACAACAGCGTCCTCGAGGAAAACGGCAAGCTGTACCTCGTATACCACGCCCGCGACTACGCGGCCGACAAAACGTTGCCCGATTGCCGCACGGCGCGCATTTGCCCGCTCACGGCGGCGGGAAAATTGCTGAAAGCAGAGAGAGAAATATGAAAAATACCGTCATCTTCCACAATTTCAGGGTCACTTTCTTGGGAAAGGACATTGTGCGCGTCGAACGTGCCCGCGCGGGCAAATTTTTCGATGGCGACACCTTCTTTGTTCCCGACAGGGCGAGCCTCCTCGGCGAACCGCCCGCATATTCTATGGAGGGGAACGTGCTCCGCTTCGGCGAATGCGAACTTCTCTTCCCCGCGGGGCGCGGCCTGCGCGGCTTGCGCCTTACAAAGGGCGGCCGCACCGTCTACCGCTATAAGGGGCTCAAAAACAGCGGCGAGCTCCCGCCTCCGCCCTCCACCCCCGAGGTGTTCGCCGTCGCCGATCGTCCCCGCATCCTCATTCCCGAGGGCGGGTACAGTGCGGCGCGGAAGGGGAATTTCCGCATTGAATCGGACGTAGAGGACATCTACCTTCTGCTCGCGGGAAAGGACGCGGCAAAGCTTCGCCGCCTCTACACGGCGCTCACGGGGCGCTGCGAGCTCGTGCGGCTCTCCACGCTCGGGATGTGGAATTCGAAGTACTACGCCTACACCCAAAAAGAGGCGAAAGCGCTCATTGCCGACTACGAACGCCACAATATCCCCCTCGACAACATGGTCATCGATACCGACTGGCGGCTCGCGGAAAACGGCATCGGCTACCGTGTCAACAAGAAGCTCTTCCCCGATATGAAGGGCTTCCTCGCCTACGCGCACAGCCACGGTGTCGAAGTGATGTTCAACGACCATCCCGAGCCCGTCCGCGGCGCGAACGTGTTCGCCTCCCGCGAGATCGCCTATCGGGAAAAGCACCTCAAAGAACTGCTCTCTATCGGGCTCGATACGTGGTGGTACGACCGCAACTGGCAGACCCATCTCATCTCCCCGACCAAGGACGTCGCATGGGAGACGTTCGGCCTGTACCTCTATTACGATGTCACGCGCCGCTTCTACGAGGAGAGGGCAGAGGGAAGGGCGCCCCGTCGTCCCGTCGTCATGGGGAATGTGGTGAACGTCGCCAACGGCATCTACTGCGGCATCTCGGATACCGCCTCGCACCGCTATTCCATCCAGTGGACGGGGGACATCGGCAGCTGCGCCTATTCGCTCGCACAGGAGGTGGAAAATCTCGTCCGCTGCGGCGAAAATTGCATCGCGTACATGAATTCCGACTGCGGCGGGCACACGGGCAATCCCGAAAAGGAGCAGTACGTCCGCTGGATGCAATACGGCGCGCTCTCGCCCGTATTCCGCCCGCACTGCACGAATAGCGTGCTCCGCACCCGCGAGCCGTGGCTCTACGATGAAGAGACGGTGGATATCGTGCGCCGCTACATAGAACTCCGCTATCACCTCATGCCCTATCTCTATGCAAACGCTTATAATGCGTACGAGGCGGGCATGCCGATGTTCCGCTCCCTCGCCCTCATGTACCCGCACGACAGGCGCGTGGCGGCGCGGCGGGACGAGTACCTTCTCGGCGATGATATTCTCGTCGCCCCTGTCTGCGGCGCCGTCCCGCTCCCGCTGTCGGAGCGCGAATACACCGCGCCCGTCGAGGTGACCTTCTACCGCGGCATCGCCTGCGAGGGCGAACCCATCGCTACGGCAACGTGGAAGACGCTCTCCATGAACTTGCGGCACGAACCGCCCATGGAGGGGGTCCCCACCTACTATTTCTCGGCGAAGATCCGCACGAAGATCAAACTCGATCGGGCGCTGCGGCTGTACATCCGCAACGACGACGGCGCGACCGTATATCTCGACGGAAAGTGCGTTTTGGAGGACAAAAAGACGCATTCCGCCACGCTCATCGCACTTGCCGACCTCGCGGGCGGCGAACACACGCTGGAGATCGAATATTTTCAGGCGGAGGGCGAGGCGTTCCTCGGGCTCTACACGGCGGAGCTCTCCGAGCGCGACGAGCGCGAAATTTACCTTCCCGCAGGCAGGTGGATGGATGTGTTCGACGGCTCCGTGTACGCGGGCAAGCGCACCGTCAAAAAGCGCTACGGCCTCGCTTCGATGCCGCTCTTCGTCCGCCTCGGCGCGATGATCCCGCTCGCGGAGACGGCGCACACCCTCAAAGAGCAGAGCTTTTCGCACATCGTCTACGATTTTTACCCTTGCAAAACGGCAACGGGCGGCGGCTTCCTCTATGAGGACGACGGCGAGACGACGGCGTACAAGAGGGGCGCATTTTCGCGGAGCGACTACTCCGCGGAATATCTTCCCGGGGAAAACGCCTATCTTCTGCGCCTCAAGGGCGCCGAGGGCGAATTTGAAGGCGTCCGCGTCTGCACCCGCCGCAAGGTGACCGTCAAGTACCACGTCCTGAAGGGGGCGGATGTCGTCTGCGCCTATCTTGATGGCAAGGCGGTGCCCGTCCGCAGGGCAAAGCGCGCCCCCGTATTCCCCTTCGGAACGGGCGACGCCTCTCCCGACGCCGCCACGCTCATCGTGGAGTTCGAAAGCGATCCCCGCACCTCCCACGAGGTAGGTTTTCTCCTCAAATCGGGCGACTGACGGCAAAATTTTTCCCGTCCCCGCCGCGGCGGGAAGGGGATAAATTATAAGTTCTGCTTATAAAATTTGCAGACCCCCATGCAGGGCGAATGTCAAAACCAAGCGCGTGAAATAGTGGAATTTCCGCGCTTTTTTGATGCGGAAAGGGGGCGGAGACGCAAAAATTTTCCCCGTTGACATTCCTTCAAACTTGTGTTACACTATCCATGTCAAAAGGGCAAAATATCCGAAATGGGTCGCAATTTCATCGCTTTAACAAAAAAATCGTGACAAATTTCTATGGGGCAGCTATGAAGGGATGGCCGCCCCGCCGAAGTCTATGGCAGTCCGCCCGCTTACGCGCGCTTGTCCTGCGCGGACGCGGTACACGTCTTTATTTCGCCGCCGAATGCGGCAGCGAGGGAAAGAACCTTTCAAAAATCTTATGGCGTCCGCATGGCATAAAAAACAAGCGCTGCGCGCCCGACCGAAACATCGGTTTTACATGAGGAAAAACAAATGGAATTCTATCTCAATTGGCAGTACCTGCGGGGAGATGAGCACATCTTGTCCCAACCCATCCGCGTGACCGTAAACGAGGCGGCGAACGGGCGGAATAAAGTAGATATCACCGTCCCCGAACGCGGAATGGGCGAGTATATTGCAAATTTGTACTGCGCCTGTGCTGTCGATAAACTCGAAGAGGCGCTTATCGGCTATCGCGCTTCGGAGGCGTTTGCGATATGGAGCGAAATAGCGGGCGATCCCTATATGAGGGTCAACAATCGCCCCGAAAATGTGAAATACATATTTTCCGATTGCGTAATTTTTTTGGCATTCTGTATCGAAAAGCGCGTCAAAACCATGCTCAAAGAGGTGTTTCGCGGGGGAAGGCGGCCGTACAGCCCCGATACGTCGGCGCATTTCCCCGAATTAGCAGACAGAGAGCACGGCCTCACACCGCCCGAAATTCAAAAGGCGATAGATAATTATGTGCAAGACTATAACGAATTGCTTTTCGCTCTGTTGGACGGCGTACAAAATGCTCCGCAACCGTTCGATGGCGCCTTCTATGCAAAATTGTGTGAACAGTTGAAGAAGTATCCCGATAAAAAGATGTTCCGCGCGTTTATCGGCGACGGTAATCAAGGGAATCGGTGCATTGCCACATTCCTCGATCTGAACTCCAACCAAAACTATGTCGCGTTGAGCGGTTTTTTGGATACGAATTGCAAAATAATATTGAAATGGATGGGCAAGGAAGAGCAGACCGGGTTTATAGACGCCGTCCAAAAAATTTGCAGCACGTTGCATGCGGTTCACGTACCGCCCAATTTGGGCATACCGCAGTATCGCATCGACAATGCTTCCGAAATCGTACCCGGTTTATCGCTCGGAGATGTCATTGCATGGAATTTGCCCAATTCCGAAAGGGGGCATTACTCCTGTTGTGAAAGAAAAATTTTGGGCAGTTTGGGAGCGGGGGTAAAAACCGGACGGCTGTTCGTCAAATTCAAGATGTGCGGCGAGTGCAGTTTGGCAGTTCTGTGGGAACGGAAATACCAGCGCAGCCATATTGACGTGCATGACGGTCTGGGCGTCTGACGCCGCTTATCTTCCCCGCGATCCCGTTCCGCCCGCTGTCGATGTCGCCCCTCACGCCGCCCGCAAAAAACTTTGGGAAATTTCCCAACCCCGTCGTCAAGCGTTTGACATCGTCCCCGAAATCCTGTATAATAAATACGGACAATGCCGAATCCTGCCCCCGCGGGCAGTGAAAGGATAGATGTCGAAATTCAATTTATGAGGAGGTTTGTATGAACAACATTGCAAACCTGCTCCTCGCGATGAATACCGGTCTTGCGGCCGGGCTCATCGTTGTAGCCCTCGTGGTGGGCGCCGCGATAGCGGCAGTCGTCACGTGGTTGGTTCTGAAAAGAATTTCCAAACAAAGGTCCGCAAAGAAGCTCGACGAAACGCAGAAGCGCGTCGAGGAAATGCTGAAAAATGCGGAAACGGAGTGCAAGCAGTTAAAGCGGGAAGCAAACGCAGAATCGAAGGAGCAGGATTTCAAGAGAAGGAGCGAGTTTGAGCAGGAGACGAAGGAGAAGCGCGCCGAATTGCAGCGCACGGAGGCCCGTCTCAACCGTCAGGAGGACATTCTCGAAAAGAAGGAGAACGACCTTGCGCGCAAGGAGCAGTCCTTGGACGCGCGCCTTCAGAACGTCAACCAGAAACTCGAAGAGGTGCAAAAGGTGCAGGAGCAGGTCTCCCGCCAGCACGAACTCATGGTGGCGGAACTCGAAAAGGTCGCCCAGCTCACCAAGGAAGAGGCAAAGAAGCAGCTCACCGAGGAAATTTTGGATGAGACCCGCCGCGACTGCGCGCTCGAAGTGCGCAACCTCGAACAGCAGGCCAAGGACGAGGCGGAGATGAACGCCAAAAACATCATCTCGCTCGCCATCCAGCGGTGCGCTTCCGACCACGCGTCGGAGACGACGGTGTCCGTCGTGCCCCTTCCCAACGACGATATGAAGGCGCGCATCATCGGCAGAGAGGGCAGGAACATCCGCGCCATCGAGAACGCCACGGGCATCGAGCTCGTCATCGACGATACGCCCGAAGTCGTCATACTTTCGGGATTCGACCCAGTCAGAAGGGAGATCGCCCGCCTCACCCTCGAAAGGCTCATCTCCGACGGCCGCATCCACCCCGCCCGCATCGAGGAGACGGT